>CAKONF010000004.1 GCA_934097015.1 uncultured Bacilli bacterium
ACGTTAATAAGTGCAACAAATGTAGAACCAGGTGTTAGTTTTACAAAAATGTTTAGTGCAACAAATAATGGTAATAAGAAAATAGATGAATATGGAGTTGCACTAGAGAATGTAATAAATACATTAGAAAGAACAGAGGATTTAGTATATACAATATCATGTACTCAATATTTAAAACAAGGATATAGTATTACAAAAGATGGAAATAATTACATAGTAAATGGAACAACGAGTGGAACATGTAATGGAGTAAGTGAAGAACAAATATTTCCAACAATGGGTAAAATACTAGTGACGAATTCTATAGAAGATGATAAAGTACAAGTATATACATTAGTCGTAACGTATAAAGATACAGGAACAGATCAAAGCATTGATATGAATAAACAATTTAGTGCAAAAGTAAACTTAGTAAATCCAAGTACATTCGGAGTGCTAGGAAGTGGAACACTTGCAAGCATGATAATAGAAAATGGTGCTGATGTAAAAATAAGTGACACTGAAACAAAAAATACAAAAATTATCAAAACTACAGTTAATGTAAATGATGCTGCGACTGGATCATCATGGAGTGATGAAATAAATGATTTTACAAATGATGGGCTGTTTAGAACAATAGATGATTATGGGTCTGCATATTATTTTAGAGGACCTGTCACTAACAATTATATTGATTTCGCAGGAATGTGTTGGAGAATAGTTCGTGTTTCTGGCGATGAAAGTATAAAACTTATACTTGAAGATCAATATGAGGTATGTTCTAATAATATGGCTGGAAATTGGGATATATCAATAGATGGGCGTGGTTTATTTGGATATACAAAATATGATGAAAATACATTAACCGCTTCTGATGGAACTAAGAATGCGAAAAAAATTTATGTAGCAGATTATTTAACTGGCAAAACAAATAGTGATAAATCAATGGCAACAGCATTTAAAAAATTCCAAACTGGACCTTTATTAAATTATTTATCTTATTTGAAAGTAGGAGATTGGTGTTTAAACGATAAAGCATATGCAACAGAAACTAATGATACAACACCTCTAACCAGTCAAGAAATATCAGATAAACAAATTAAAGGAATAACATATTATTATGATTCACACGTTCGTTTAAAAGGTAAAAAAATAAAAGAACCTAAAATAAAATGTAATGGAACCATAATGACAAAATTTGATGAAAATAATTCTACAAATATGTATGTGGGAGCGTTAACAGCAGATGAAGTAGTATATTCTGGTAAATATTTAACCAACAATTATCAGATAAATAATTATTTATATTTTTGGACTTTATCCCCTGACTATTACAATGGAAAAGAAAATTACGATTACATATATTTAGTAACACATAATTCAGTTATATATAGTAATGATGTGTGGGGACGCAGTCGCTCACTTCGTCCATCCATAAATCTAAAATCAGGAATCAAAATAACAAGTGGAAATGGAACAAGTTCGAATCCTTATACAGTTAAACTTCCTAATTGATAACGAATTTCAAAAAGGTATTGAATAAAATATCTTTTTTTGATATAGTTTTATTAAGGTAGAAATACCAGTAAATAAATTTTCTATTCATAAAAAAAGATGTTAATTAAAGACTTTATACTTCTCTCCCGACCTCGAATTTTTGTTCGAGGGGGTATAAATAAGAAGTAAAATAAAGTCTTTTTTGTATGAAAATATGACAAATTATTTTATAATTCTAAGATATAATTAGTACTATAGGCCCATAGTAAATTATATTAAAAAAATTATATAATATATTTGTTAGATATGAAAGGTAAAGTGAAGCATATGAATAGAACTAAAAAAATATATTTCTTATTTAGCTTTGTAATGATAATTGCATGTTATACACTAAATAAAAGTTATAGTCTATTTATAGATAGCAAAGAACAAAATGTAGTAGATTCTAAAGTACCTAATTTAGTTAGTGAATTATCTGTTAATAATATAATTTTAAATAGTAAAGAAGAATACTTAATAAAAGAAACAATAACTAATACTAGCTAAGTACCAATAAATTATGCATTAAATAGTACAGGAAGTAATTATACTATTAAAATAACAACAGAAGTTATGCAAGTTCATTTTTCATAAATTACTCTGGATATGTCAACGCTGACAGCTTACATACAAATGTAATTTCATTCCTTCCAACAATAACTCTCTTATCAAGCACACAAACAACAAATGGTGATGGAACAAAAACAAATCCATATATAATTAATACTAATTAAAAATATAACCTTTTTCAATTAACTATATCTAATAAAAGATTACTAGCTAATTGATAAAGTTTTTATTTATATTAAAATATATAAAATATCTATACATTTATATTTATATATGCTATACTAATTTTAGAATAAAAGGAGGGTTTAATATGAATGATAGTGATGACAACAAAATTTATTATGGATTAATAATAAGATTGATAATAATAGCAATATTATTATATTGTATTAAAAAATTAAAAGTTTAAAATTAATTTGATAGACTTATTTAAATTTGATAAAATATAGTTAGAAATGAGTGATAATATGAATCAAATTAAATTAAAAAGAATAGGAAGTCAAATTGTTAAAGAAGTTAGTGAAATATTAAATAATGAAGCTAGAGATAAATTAATGCATACAATAACTATTACTGGTTGTGATGTATCAAGTGATTTAAGCTATGCAAAAATATATTTTACATGTATCTTAGATATTGATAAAAAACAAATCGAAAAAGAAATGGAAGAAGCAAGTGGATATATAAGACATGAACTTGCTAATCGTATTGATATAAGACATACACCAAAATTAGTATTCAAATTTGATGAATCAATAGAATACGGAAATCACATTGATAAAATTATTAATGAAATTCATGGTGAAGACAATGAATGATATATTAGATGTTATAAAAAATAAAGATGATTTTGTCATAACAGCGCATCATCATCCAGATGGAGATGCAATTGGAAGTAGTTTGGGCCTTTATTTAGCACTAAAAAAAATTGGCAAAAAAGTAGATATAGTTATCGAAGGAGCTCCAAAAACATTTAATTATCTTGAAGGATTTAATGAAATAAAAGAATATAGTGATAAAAAGTATAATGTAGGAATAATAGTTGATAATGCAGAAATAAATAGAATAAATAAAAAAGATTTACTTGACAAAGTAAAACAAAAGGTTGTTATAGATCATCATATAAGTAATACACTTTATGGAGATATAAATTATATTGAAACTTTATCAAGTTGTTCTATGATTATATACAAACTAATTAAAAAATTAAATATAGAAATTGATACTAATATAGCAACAGCAATATATACAGGTATTTTAACAGATACAGGATGTTATAAAAATAAAAATGTAAATAGTGATACATTTATCGTATCAAGTGAACTATCTAAAATAATAGATATAACTAAAGTAATTAAATTAGCAACATCAACAATTACTAAATCAGAATTTTCTCTAAGAAAAATTGGTATAGAAAATCTAGAGTTTTATAAAAATGATAGAATAGCTTTAACATATATAACAATAAATGATGTTATAAAATGTAATGGAACAAAAGAAGAATGTAGTAGTTTAGTAAATATTGCGAGAGAAATAAATACAGTTGAAGTATCTGTTCTTATAAGATATTTTGATGATGAAATTAGAGTATCATTAAGAAGTAATAATATAGATGTAAATAAAGTTGCAGAAAAATTTGGTTGTGGAGGCCATAAATATGCATCAGGAATATCATTCAATCCTGAAGAAAAACAAGAAATAATAAAAGAAAAAATAATTAAAGAATTAGAGAGTGCTATTGATGAATGGGATAATAATAGTAAATAAAGAAAAAGAATATACTTCAAGAGATGTTGTAAATGTAATTTCTAAACTGTTAGGTACAAAAAAAGTAGGACATACAGGTACTCTAGATCCAATAGCAACTGGAGTACTCGTTGTTTGTATTGGAAAATGTACTAAGCTATGTGATTATTTTACAAATAATGATAAAGAATACATTGCAGAATTTAAACTAGGATATGAAACAGATACACTTGATTATACAGGCAATATTATAAAAGAAAGTACAAAAAAAGTTGATAAACAACAAATAATAGACGTAATAAATAGTTTTCAAGGCGAATATCATCAACAAGTTCCAATTTATAGTGCAGTTAAAATTAACGGAAAAAAATTATATGAATATGCAAGAAACAATATAAAAGTAGATCTACCAACAAGATTAGTGAATATAAAAAATATAGAAATATTAGAAATTAATAATATCATAAAAATAAAATGCTTAGTTAGCAAAGGTACTTATATAAGAAGTTTAATTAGAGATATTGGAGAAAAATTAGGTACATATGCAACTATGACAGAACTAACAAGAACTAAACAAGGAAAATTTAAAATAGAAGATAGTTTTACTTTAGATGAAATAAAAAATAATAAATATAAATTACATTCTCTAGATGAAATATTTAATAAATATCCAAAAATAGAATTAAATGAAGATGAATATAAAAAGATAAAAAATGGTATTATTATAAACAATGAATATAATAGCGATTATGTATTATTTTATTATAAAAATAAATTAATTAGTATATATAAAGAATATGAAAAAAGTAAGTTGAAACCATTCATTATGATTTAGAACTTACTTTTTTTATTGAATAAAACAAAGAAACTAATATAGTACTAAATATAACAATAACAAAATTACTAGTTAAATGTAATATCATTTGTTCAAAATCAATATTGCCAAAAGTATCATTTATTGTAGTATAACATATAGTATCTAAAGTTAATGGTATAAACATAGATAAACTAAATGCAATAAATTTCTTTGTATAAGGTTCCATAGCTTCATATAAAATTAATATAATAGTATGACTAAAATAAAATAATAATGAAGTAGTAATAACATTTAGCAAATTAGGATAATAAAATAATTTCTTACCTATATGTAATGTATTTGGAGTGTATAACTTTCTTAAAGCAGAATCTATATTTTTAGTATAATAATTAGCAGGTATATTATTTAATATAGTTAAAATTAATATTAGAATTAAAAATATACAAGTAGTTTTAATAATAGTTTTATGAGTTTCTTTAAAACCTATTTTATTATATAAAAGTATAATAAATAAAAATGTAATTGGATAAACAATATTAGAAATACTAGTTTCTAATACATTATTTGGTTCAATAAATATATATTTTAATCTAACAATTTCACATATAATTACAAAAGTTATTAATAAATATGTGATAAATGTACTATTTTTCAATCCCTTTTTATTCATACTATCACCTATAATAAAATATTATCATAAATAAATAATTTAGTCTAGTAAATTAAGTTATTATTTGTTATTATATTTTCTGGAAGTGATAGTATGAATAAAATTATTATTATTAAATATGGAGAATTATCAACAAAAAAAGATAATATTAATTATTTTTTATCTTGTTTAAAAGATAATATAAAAAATAGTATAGGTGATGAAGCAACAATAACATTTGATAGAGGAAGAATGTTTATTAAAACAAACGAAGATAATTATGAAAAAATATTACATAAATTAAAATATGTATTTGGTATACATGAAATTAATTTGGGATATAAAATTGAAAGTAATGACATAACTGATATAGAAAAAGCATTAAAAGATTTAATTAAAAATAAAGAATTTAATACTTTTAAGGTAGAAACTAAAAGAAGTTATAAAAATTATAAAATGAATAGTATGGAAGTATCTAAATATTTAGGTGGAGTGGTTCTTAAATTACTAAAAAACGTTAAAGTTGATGTGCACAATCCTGAATGTTTAATAAATATCGAAATAAGAAGTGATAGTGCTTACATATATTTTGATAAAATAAATGGTATTGGTGGATATCCTGTTGGCTCACTAGGAAAAGGTATTCTTATGCTCAGTGGAGGAATAGATAGTCCTGTAGCAGGTTATTTAGCTCTAAAAAGGGGAGTAAGAATTGAGGGAGTTTATTTTGAAAGTCCCCCACATACAAGTGAAGCTGCAAAAAACAAAGTTAAAGAATTAGCAAAAACTTTAACAAATTATAGTGGATACATAAAATTACACATAGTAAACTTTACAGATATACAAGAAGAAATTTATAAAAAAATACCACACGAATATTTAATAACAATAATGAGACGAATGATGTATAGAATAACAGAAAGATTGGCAAAAAAGAATAACGCAAAAGTAATAATAAATGGAGAATCAATAGGACAAGTTGCAAGTCAAACATTAACTAGTATGAATGTTATAAATAATGTTGTATCTATTCCTGTAATAAGACCAGTTGCATGTTTAGATAAGTTAGAAATTATTGATATATCAAAAAAAATAAATACTTATGAAACTAGCATACTTCCATATGAAGACTGTTGTACTATATTTGTTCCAGAACATCCAGTAATAAATCCAACACTTGAAAAATGTGAAGAATATGAGAAATTAATTGATATAGATAAATTATTAAATGAAACTATGAAAAGTATAGAAACAATAAAAATATTTAATGAAGAAAAAGAATTTAAAGATGTATTATAAACAATAAATTTACCATAATAATAATGGTGATAATTTTGAAAAACAGAAAAATAAAAACTGAATTTAATTCGTTATATCCAACAAAAAATACAAATATTTACAACCTATATGATAATTATAATTTAAAACAAAAAAAAGTAAATAAAGATGGATTTAATGAAATTACAAAAAATAAACATTTCAAATAGTATTGTAAAGCAATACTTTTTTTGATATTATTAAATATAGATTAGGATATGTGATAATATGGAACGTAATAAAAAAATTATTATAAGTGTAGTAGGTATAATATTAGTTTTATTAGGATTAATAGGTTTTACATATGGATATTACTTAACAAATATAAGAGGCAATACAAACGATAAATCTATAACAGTATCTTTAGAAACATTAGAACTAACATATGATGATGGAAATGGATTTATAGAAGCAAAGGATGTACTACCAGGAGAAGAAATAACTACAAAGAAATTCACAATAACAAATACAGGTACAAAAAAAGTAGTTAATTACACAGTATATTTAGAAGATGTAGTAAATACATTTGCAGATAAAAGTGATTTAGATTTAACACTAAAATGTAGTTCTACAAACGGAACATGTAATGGAAATGAAATGATATTTCCAAGTAGTAATAGTTTATTAGTATTAAATGATATAGAAGTAGGGGAAGTACAAAGTTATGAACTAAAAGTAGTATTTAAAGAAACAAATGATGATCAAACAGATAATATGCAAAAGAATATATCAGGAAATATAATAATAAAAGATTTTAGAAGTACAAAACAAGAAATAGTAAAAAATGAAGGTACAAAAAATATAACACTTGATAATAGTATATTAACAAACTCATTATTATTATATGGAAATAGTACTCAAGAGACAAGAAGTGGTAAGAACTTAATACCTTATCCTTATGCTTCAACTACTTTAACTTCTAATGGTGTTGTATGGACTGACAATAAAGATGGAAGTATTACAACTAGTGGTACAGCAACTGATTATTCAGCGTTTATTTTATTTAATAAAATGGACATAAGTGCGTATCAAGGGAAAAATTTAACAGTATCTTTAAATTCAACTGATAATGTTAATATAGTATGTCAAATAGCACTCTATTCTTCAGATGGAACAACATCACTGTATAGTAATTCATCTAGTAATGATGTGACATTAAGTGTGCCGACTGAAGGAAAATATTTATCATTATATTTAAAACGAAATAATAATGTTGCAACTAGTGGAACAATAAGACCACAGTTAGAATTAGCATCTACTGCAACAAGTTATGAAAAATATGGATCAAGTCCATCACCAAATTATCCAAGTGAAATTAAAAGTGTAGGAGATTTAGTATCGGATGCAAGTGATGCAAACAATGGCAAATATAAAATTCCAGTTAAAATTACTGGTAAAAATTTGTTTGATAGCAAAGAATTAATGAATTTTGGTGCAACATTACAAAGTGATGGTAGTTATTATTGGGAAAAAGCCACATCTTCATCAAATATTATATGGGAAAACAGTGAAGGTTATACTGGTAGATATACCATTACTTCTAAAATAAAATATAATAGTTCAACAGCTAGAGGAGAGTTTTTTATATTTAATTATACAGATGGTACAAAATATGAATATTGGGGAAGAGGTTTTCCTACTGAATATACTGAATTTACATTTACAACTCCTGCTGATAAAGTACTTAAAAATATTACAATTAGTTATGGTACTATCAATGTATCTACAAATATGTTAGACATACAATTAGAAAAAAGCAGTACATTAACTGAATATGAGTTATATAAAGAAACAGTATCAAATATATATTTGGATGAACCATTAAGAAAAATAGGTAATTATAGTGATTATATTGATTTAAAAAATAAAAAAGTTGTTAGAAATATTGTAGAATATACTTTTACTGGAAATGAATCTTGGACTTTGGGACAATATCCGCCTACTGGAGCCTATCAATTTTATAAAAATAAATTTACTGATATGACATCTGATGTTTCAGAAACTTTAAATACTCATTTTTCGAATGCTAGGAAAATTAATGGAAGTGGACTAGGTGGATCATATAATATATTTCCATCTACTGAACTAAATTTAACTACTGTAGATGAATTTAAAACATGGTTAAAAAATAATAATGTAAAAGTAAATTATGTAATTACTACTCCAACAGAAAGTAATATTGATTTATCAAATATAAAACTATATGATGGAATAAATAATATAACTATTGATACATCAATTAGTCCATCTAAAATAAGTACAGAATACATTAACTAGTGGTTTAAAAGCCACTTTTTTTATGTTATACTTATTTTAGATTAAGAGGTGCATTATGAAAGATATAAAAGGTCTTACCAACGAAGAAGTAAAAGAAAGGATAGATAAAAACTTAGTAAATTATATAGATGAACCTAAAACAAAAACAATTAAAGAAATTATAAAATCAAATGTATTTACATACTTTAATTTCTTAAATATATTATTAGGAAGTCTAGTTATTATAAGTGGATTAATATCAGGAAGAATACTTTATTCATTAAAAAATTCTTTATTTGTAGGAGTTATATTTACAAATACAATAATTAGTATAATAGAAGAAATATTAGCAAAAAAAACAATAGATAAATTAAATGTAATTACAGATACAAAAATAAAAGTTATAAGAAATAATGAAATACAATTAATAAAAAGAGAAGAACTAGTACTTGATGATGTATGTATATATGAAATAGGGAATCAAGTTGCAACCGATTCATTTATACTAGATGGAAATGTAGAAGTTAATGAATCATTTATTACAGGAGAACAAAAAATATTAACAAAGAAAAAGAATGATAAATTAATAAGTGGATCATTTATAGTTAGTGGAAAATGTTATGTAAAAGTAGAACACATTGGAAAAGATAATTATATATCAAAAATAAGTAGTGAAGCCAAATATGTAAAAGCAACTAATTCAATAATATATAATTCTTTTGATAAAATGTTAAAAATACTAAGTATGCTTTTAATTCCAATAGGAATATTATTCTTCATAAATCAAATGTTTATAACAAATAATGATATACCTAACTCAATCATGAGTACTGTAAGTGCACTAATTGGAATGATACCTGAAGGATTAGTATTACTTACTTCATCAGCAATGGCAGTAAGTGTTATAAGACTTAGAAGATATAATGTTTTGGTACAAGATTTATATTCTATAGAAAATCTTGCTAGAGTTGATGTTATTTGTTTAGATAAAACAGGAACAATTACAGAAGGTACAATGGAAGTAAAAAATATTATTCCATATAAAAATACAAAAGTAGATGAAATAAAAGAAATATTATCAAACTACATAAATGCATTAGAAGATCCATCTCCAACATTTAAATCAATAGAAAATTATTTAGAAAAAAAAGATAATTATGAAATAATAGAAACATTAAATTTTTCAAGTATAAGAAAATATAGTGGTGTTAAATTTAAAGAAGGTACATATTTTTTAGGAAGTCCAGAAAATATATCAAAAGAAGATTTTAATATTGATGAATATCAAAATGAATATAGAGTATTATTACTAGCAAAAGGAAAAGATTTAAAAAATATAAATGAAATTAAACCATTAGGATTTATCTTAATACAAGATAAAATAAAAGAAAATGCAAATGAAACATTAAATTACTTTAAAGAACAAGGTGTAGATATTAAAATAATAAGTGGTGATAATCCAAAAACTGTATCATTAATAGCATCTAGAGCAGGTATTGAAGATATAAGAATGATTGATATGTCTAAAATAAATGATGATGAAATTCCTAATATAATAGAAGAATATAATATATTAGGAAGAGTAAAACCAGATCAAAAAAAGAAAATTATACAATGTCTACAACAAAAAAAACACTTCGTAGCAATGACTGGAGATGGAGTAAATGATTGTCTTGCTTTAAAAACAGCAGATTGTTCTATAGCGATGGCAAACGGTAGTGAAGCTGCAAAAAATGTTAGTCAATTTGTATTACTAGATTCAAAAATAGACAACTTACCAAAAATATTAAAAGAAGGTAGAAGAAGTATAAATAATATAGAAAGAAGTGCTTCACTATTACTTAGTAAAACTATTTTTACAATTATATTAATACTTGCATGTGTATATTTAAGTACAGAATATTTCTTCATTCCAATACATTTAACATTGATAACAATGTTTACTATTGGAATACCATCTTTTATATTAGCACTCGAATCAAATAATGAATTAGTAAAAGGTAATTTCTTACTTAAAGTATTTATGAAAAGTATACCAAGTGCATTAACAGTTGTTTTTAATGTTATAATAATTAAATTATTTGAAATATATTTCAATTTAGATCCAGACTTATGTAGTACATTAACAGTATTCTTAACAGCAACTACAGGATTTATATTTTTAAATAATATATGTAAACCATACAATATTCTAAGAGCTTGTTTAATGATAGTATTATTATTAGCATTCGGATATTGTGCTATATTCCAATATAGTTTCTTTAACATAAGTTATATAAATAAAGATACTATCTTAGTATTTATAGTATTATTTATATGCAGCATGTATATTTTTGATAAATTAAAAGAATTATCAAATTATATACTTAAAAAAACAAATAATATTTAGGAGGAACAATATGATAAAAACAAAAAAAACAGGAGAACTAATAATAATATCTGGTACAACATGTGCTGGTAAAGGAACAATAATAAACAGATTATTAAATGAATTAAGTACTATAACACTATCTACTTCATACACTTCAAGACCAATTAGACCAAATGAAATAGATGGTAAAGATTACTATTTTATATCTAGAGAAAAATTTGAAGAAAAAATAAAAAAAGGAGATTTTCTAGAATATGCTAAAGTAAGATATGGAGAATATTTTGGTACACCCAAACAAGAGGTTATAGATCTTCTAAACAAAGGAAAAGATGTAATACTAGAAATAGATGTACAAGGAGCACAAATTATAAAACAACACTTTCCTAATACTTTATTAATATTTATATTAGCACCATCAATGGAAGAGGTTAAAAAAAGAATATTAAATAGAAAAACGGAAACAAAAGAACAAATAATAGATAGATTTAAAACAGCATATAAAGAAATAAATGAAGTTAATAAATATAATTATGTAGTAATAAATGATGATATAGATAGAGCAGTAGAAAAAGTAAAATCTATAATTATATCAAATAAATGTCGTGTTGATAGAATAGAAGAATTAAGTGTAGAAAATGAGGAAGAATTTATGCATGAATTATTAATAGATAAAGATTTCATAAATTTAACAATAGATTATGAAAAATAGAGTAGGCTTAGCATTAGAAGGCGGAGGTGCAAAAGGCTCTTATGAAATAGGAGCTTATGTTGCACTTCAAGAATTAGGTTATAAATTTAATGCTGTTGCAGGTACATCAATAGGTTCACTAAATGCAGCACTAATAGCACAAAAAAATATAAAGTTAGCAAAAGAATTATGGTTAAATGCAGATAGTGAAATTATAGGAATAAATAAAGAAATAGTAAAACTTCATAAAAATTTTAAGTTCAATAAAGATAACATAAAACTATCTATATCTGAAATAAGTAAAGTATTAAAAAATAAAGGTTTAGATATTACTAACTATAAAAAAATATTAGATAATTATATTAATGAAGATCAAATAAGAAAAAGCAATATAAATTATGGACTTGTAACAGTAAGATTAAAAGATTTAAAACCACTAGAATTAACCATAGATGAAATAAAAAAAGGAGAGTTATCTAATTATATTATGGCATCTAGTTATCTCCCTGTTTTTAAAATGCAAAAAATAATAGATGACTCATACTATTTAGATGGAGGAGTATCAAATAATTTACCGATATCTCTTCTAGAAAGAATGGGTTGTAATAAAGTAATAGCAATTAGAATAAATGGAATAGGAGTATCAAAAAAGAAATTAATTAGTAAAACAGAAGTAATTGAATTAGCACCAACAAAAGATACTGGACCAGTAATATTTTTTGATAATAAAGATATAATTAATAATTATTACATGGGTTATTATGATACGTTATTACATTTAAATAAAATAGACGGATTTAAATATTATTTTAAAAAATTTAAACTATATAATTTTATTTCTAGAAAAATAGATAAAAATTTAATAAATCTATTAAAATTAAAATTTAGAACACCAAATAATAAAGAAACTATATTAAAATCAATAGAATTAATTTTAGAAGAAAATAATATAGATTACTATAAATTATATTCTATACCAAAAATATTAAAATATATAAAAACAAATAATTTTAAATCTAAAAATAAATTAGTTAATGATTATATATATAATTTAAAATTTTTTTAAATGTTATAGTAGTATATAAAACCTGAGCTTTTGTGTTTGTTAGTGCTTACCCAATCATTATAAAAATGAGAGGGAATGTATAGATGAAAAGAATACTTTATTATATTAAAGAAATATTAAAAAGTATATTTTTAATATATGTTTTGAAAATAATCTACTTCCTCCTACAAAAAGGAGTTTAGATTAACTCCAATAGGCACTAAATATTATTTATGTTAGGCTACCTATAATGGTTTGATTAATATCATATTTTACCTCTTAATTTATTTATAATAAAAATAAATATGTTAATGTAAAATAAAAGCCGCATAATTAATATGCGTGCCAACCTTTATGGGTAGGCATTACAAATGTAATTGCTCTACTTAATATAAGTTTAACATTACGATAGTGATGTGTCAATAAAAAATTTTACAAATTTCACAAAAAATATTTACAATATTTACTAGTTTTGATATATTATATTTAAGGTAGAAATACCTAAAAACAAATTTTACGATTCATGAAAAAACAAGAAACATACTTCTTCCCCAACCCCAAAAATCGTTGGGGGGGGGGGTATAAAGAAATATGTTTTTTCGTGCAAATAAAGGAGTGTGAAAGAAATGAATCGTAAGCAGAAGATAATAGTAAGTACAACAGGAATATTTTTAGTACTTTTAATTCTTGTAGGATTAACTTACGCATATTTTTTAACTAGAATAAATGGAAATAAAAACGATAAAAGTATAAGCGTCACAACTGCTAACTTAAGATTAGTATATAGTGATGGAACAGATGGAGTAATAGGTGGAACTAATATAGAACCAAGTGATACAGTATACACAAAAACATTTACTGTAAAAAGTGAAGGAAATAAGAATATAGAGTATGGAGTATATTTAATAAACGTGATAAATCAATTAACAAGAAAAGAAGATGTTAAATATACATTAGAATGTACAACTGATGGGACGATTACATGTAATGGAGTAAATGAAACAACATTTCCAAGTGGAATAAGCCAATTAATAACAAATACAATAGAACCCGGAAAAACTCATACATACACATTTAAATTTACATACAAAGATACAGGAACAGACCAAAGTATAGATATGGGAAAAGAACTAAGTGCAAAGATACAAATATTTGGAAAATTACCAAGTGGAGAATATTTTCCATATGAAGAAGAAACTTTATCATACAACATAATAAATAATGCAAAAAACAATTTAAATGGTACAGAATATTTAGAAACGCCTAAAACAAAAGTAGCTGAAGAAGTAGTTGAATTTAAATATAAAGCTATAGAGAAAAATTTACCCGGGAATAATATTCAATCAGCACCTCCAACTTATAAAGATTACTATATTACTTATGGTACTGGTTATACACTTGATGAAAATACTGGCAAATTTTCTTTAACAGGAGTATCAACTTGTAAATATAGTGAATGCTATTCTAATTTAGCGGGAAAATACATATATGCTCTAATAGTCTCTGCTTCAGAAACTGATATACAAAAAGAGTCGAGCAATTTATCTGAAATTTTTAAGATTAAAAAGGCTTCTGAACCATCTTCAACTTCAATTTCCGTGGAAGGAACTACTTTTACAACAACTGCTTATGGAACTGAAAAAGTTTTAAGTAAAACTGAAGATGACTATGGTATAAGTTATTATTATAGGGGAGTTGTTGAAGATAATTATGTAAATTTTGCAGGAATGTGTTGGAGAATAGTACGCGTTTCTGGAGATGGAAGCATTAAATTAATATTAGAAGACCAAGATAATACTTGTACTTCAAGTAATGGTAATACTACTACAACAAGTGGCTTAATCGAGAACTTTGGTTATACTGAATATGCGGTAAATACACTAACTGCAACAGACGGAACAACCAATTCATCTAAATTGAGATTAATGAACTACCTAAAGGGTGGAACATATAATGATAAATCAATGGCAACAGCATTTAAAAATTTCCAAATTGAAACTCTCACAAATTATTTATCTTATTTAAAATCGGGAGATTGGTGTTTAAATGATAAAGCATATGCAACAGAAACTGATAATACAACACCATTAACTAGTCAAGAAATATTGGATAAACGAATTAAAGGAATAGCATACTATTACGATTCATATATACGTTTATATGGAAAAACATCAAAAGAACCAACATTAAAATGTAATGGTACAAATATGATGAAATTTGGTGATGGAACAACAAATATGTATGTAGGAACATTAACAGTAGATGAAGTAGCATATGCTGGCGGCTCAACTACTAGAAATTCTAAAGGATATTATTACATATCAAAAAAAATTCCTTTATTATCACCAGCATATATAGTTATCGCTTCCAATCCTTCAACGTCCATAAATGAGCAACTGGTATTTTACGCTTCCGATAATGCAAAAATAAGTTTGACATCATTATCCCAAATGGAAAACTTATATTTTAAACCTTCCATAAATCTAAAATCAGGAATTAAAATTTCAAGTGGAGATGGAACAAAAGAAAAACCTTATGAAATAGCAAATTAAGTACTATCAATTAGTACTTTTTTCTATAAATTAAAATATATTTAGATTAATTATTGAAAAAATATTATATTAAATATATAATAATTAAGTAAAAGAAAGAGGAATATTATGGGAAGAGCATATGAAGTAAGAAAAGCAAGCATACAAAAAACAGGAGCAGCTAAAGCAAAATTATATAGTACATTTGCAAAAGAAATATATTTAGCAGCAAAAGGAAATCCTGATTTAGAAAGCAATATACATTTAAAAAGAATTGTAGATAAAGCAAAAAAAAGTCAAGTTCCAAGCGATATAATTAATAGAGCAATAGATAAAGCTAAAGGAGCAGGGCAAGATGATTATGAAACAGTAGTATATGAAGGATTTGGTCCAGGAGCAAGCACGCTTATAATAAAAACATTAACTGATAACGTAAATAGAACAGTAGGTTTCGTAAGAGCTGCATTTAACAAAGTAAATAAAAGCTTAGGAGTATCTAATAGTGTTAGTTATAACTATGATTATTTAGGATTAATAGGATTTAAGTATGATAATTATGATGAAGTATTTGAAAAATTGTTAGATGCTGGAATAGAAATAATAGATTTAATAAATGATGAAGACTTATTAATAGTATCATGTAATCCAACAGATATACATAAAATAAAAGATACATTAGAATCATTCATACCAAATATAGATTATGAGATAGATGAAGTTGGAATGTATCCTAAAGAAAAAATAACATTAAACGAAGAAGATAAAGAAATATTTTTAAAATTATATAATATGTTAGATGATATAGAAGATGTCACTGAAATATATCATAATGTAGAACTAGATTAGTTCTTTTTTCATATTAAATTCACAAATGTTTTATAGTATAATAATGATTGGGAAGTGAAACTATGAATATACTAATTGTTGATGATGAAATACTTATAAGAAATGTAATAAAAGAATATTTAAAATTAGAAAATTATACATATGATGAAGCTGAAAATGGTATTGATGCAATTAATTTAGTTAAAAAAAATAAATATGATTGTATATTAATGGACATAATGATGCCAAAATTAGATGGATATAGTGCTATTAAAGAAATAAAAAAAACAAGTGATGCTAAAATAATTGTATTAAGTGCTAGAACAGAAGAATTTGATAAACTATCTGGATTTGATTTAGGCATAGATGATTATGTAACTAAACCATTTAGCCCTAAAGAATTAATTGCAAGAATAAAAGCTGTAACAAAAAGAAATAAAATGCCTAGTCAAGAAATAGTTGTAGGCAATATTAAATTAGATGAATTATCAAGAACTGTATTTATAGATAATAAAGAAGTTGAATTCACACATACACAATTTGATTTATTAACATTATTTCTAAAAAATGAAAATATTGTTTTCACAAGAGAAATGATTATTGATAAGATATGGGGTTATACTTACGAAGCTGAAGATAGAACTATAGACGCTCATATAAAATTATTAAGAGTAAAATTAGGAAAATATAAAAATTCTATAAAAACTGTACGTGGAGTAGGATATAAATTTACATATGAAGAAGAGTAATATACAAAATAAAACACTTAAATGTTTAATAATATTTTCAATTATTATATTGTTAATAATGTGGGCTAGTCAAATATTGTTTTTAACATTATATTATGAAAAATATCAAATAAATAATCTAAATAAAGTAGTGTATAAACTAACAAAGAGTTCACATACAATTGAAGAAATAGAAAATATAGCATATAAAAATGATATTTGTATAGAATATTTTGATGATAATAATACTTATATGTTTAATGGACTAAATAGTAATTGTATATTAAATTCAAAAAGTAAAAGTGTTATTAACATAATAAATAATTTTATTAATAATAATAAAGGAAAAGAAATAATAAAAATAAATAATCCTATAAATAATTCAAAAAGTATATTGTATAATTTAAAATTAAGTGATAATGAATATATTATATTAAATACTAACTTAGAAGATGTTGATAGTACAACGAGTGTATTAAGAAACCAATTAATTTATATAACATTGATAGTAATATTTTTATCAATTATAGTATCAACTGTAATATCTAAAATGTTAAATAAACCTATCATAAATATAACAAATGAAGCAAAAAAATTAGCAAACGGAAATAGAGAACTTAACATACCTAAAAGTAATATAAAAGAAATAGATGATTTAAGAGATTCTCTTATTTATGCAAGTCACGAAATTAATAAAACTGATGAGTTAAGACGTGATTTATTAGCAAATGTTAGTCATGATTTAAAAACACCATTAACTATGATAAAAGCTTATGCAGAAATGATTAGAGATATAAATAAAGATAATGAAGAAAAAAGAAATGAGAATCTAAATATAATTATTGATGAAACAGATAGACTAACTATATTAGTCAATGATATATTAAATTTAAGTAAATTAGAAGCAAATAAAGAATCATTAGAAATAAAAGAATTTGATTTAGTAGAATTAATTAATAATATAATAAAAAAATATAATATTATTAAAGAAACGGAAAATTATAAATTTATCTTAAATATGCCTAAAAAAGCAATAGTGAAAGGTGATATTAATAAAATAAGTCAAGTAATATATAATTTAGTTAACAATGCTATAAATTATACTGGAGATGACTTAACTGTAAAAATAGAAGTAATAGAACAAAAAAAGACATACTTGGTTAATATAATAGATACTGGAAAAGGAATAAAAAAAGAAGAATTAAATATAATATGGGATAAATATTATAAAAATGAAAAAAATCATAAAAGAAATAAAGTGGGTACTGGAGTTGGACTTTCAATAGTAAAAAATATATTAGATAAACATAATTTTAAATATGGTGTCGATAGTAAAATAGGTAAAGGAACAACATTTTATTTTGAAATTACAAAAATTTCATAAAAAATTCACATGAATATAATATTATTAAATTGGAAAAAGGAATTTTTTTGTTATTTTTACTATTTGAACTTTGTCGTTTGTTCGTTAGATTATATAAACTTAAACTCACACTATTTTTTATTCCTTTTTCTATTTTAGTAGTAAAGTATAATTGAAAAATTATACTTTTTTTGTTGATATTTTATTTTATTTATGATACTATTTTTATAGTAAAGGAAGATGTTTATGAAAAATAATTCTAATAATAACAGAGGTTCAATGATAATTTTAACTGTAATAGGTATTGCAACACTATTGGTTGCCGTAATAGGTGCAACATTTGCCTACTTTACAGCACAAATCAATTATAATGATAAACCTAAGGAAGTTTATATTCATTCTGGTGAAATGATAGTACAATTTGATTCAAAAAATAGTATCGATTATAGGGGTGCTATTCCAGGAAGACCTGATGTTTATGATGAAAGCGGTAATTTTATAAATAAAAATAGAATGCAATTTACACTCACAAGTGGAGAAAATATGGGTGTAGGTACAAAATATGATGTATATTTAAAAATTACAAAAAATGAATTTACACAAAGTAATAAATTAAGTACTGGTCTTACTAATTTAGTTTATTATATTGAAGAATTCGAAGATAGTTTAAGAGGACCACAGACAACTGGAACTGATAAAATTGGAAATCAACTAGGAACTATATATTCAACTAGTCCATTAATGGAATACAAAGATGCTACAACTAATCAAGGTAAATTTAAAAGAACAACTATAAATAGTATGTTAGATTCAGGAATAACTTTAAATGTTGGCGGAATAACTGAACCAAATGAAGTTGGTACAGTAAAAATTGGAACAATTCCTATAAAAGCACAACCATCTACAACAGAAGATGATGGTTTCTGTACTGGAACTGGAATGGAAAAAAATGGAGATGCTTGTTTCTTAAAAATAAGTGAAGGATCTGTTTTAGGAAATTATAACAGTGCAAATGAATGGTATTTTGAATTATGGTTATATGAAACTGGAGATGAACAAAATTACGATCAAGGAAAAGAGTTCAATGCAAGTATAGAAATAGTTACACATGACTTAGACAAAATTTCTAATGAAGATGTTAGATAAACTCCTGTTGGAGTTTTTTTCTTGATAAAATATAGCTACTACTATATAATTAAATTGAAAAAAATAAGGAGATACTATGAATAAATTAAATAAAAAACAAATATTAGTTTTAATAATAGTTATAATATGTATAATAGGCAATACAATATGTCTCATTATTACTGCAAACTTTTATATGATAAAAAAAACAATAGAATTAACCAGTACTGCAACACAAAATAATATAACAAATATTTATGAAGAAAGCATAGAAGATAATGATTACTATAGTGGTGTTATAATATACAATATAGATTTTAATATAAATGATTTATTTAATATAAATGATTTATTTAATATAAATATTCCAAAAACTTTTATAGAAGATAATAAAAATGAATATAAAAGTACAAATAATGAGTGTAGTTTTTCATTAAAACAAATAGATAATTATGATAATGCATATCTTTTAGCACAAGGGTTAAATAAAACATACAATAACACTAGCAACATAATAGTATCTACAACAAATAACATAAAATGGTATGAAATAGATTATGAAATACATGGAATAACATATCATTACTTAACAGAAATAGATAATAAAATATATAGTTTTGAATTTACAGTTAATAATAATGAAGATTGTATTAACTGTAAAGATTTAATTATAAATAGTATTACAATTAAATAAAATTTATCATTGAAATATTTAATATCATAATATATAATTAATATAGAAACTAGTCGGTGATATGATGAAAAAAATGAATAAAAGGGAACGTAGAAAAGTCTTTAGATATTATATTAATAGAGCAATGAAACTTCTTTCATACGCTGTAATAGTTGTACTTATATTTTTAGGTATCTTTTTTGCATACTATTTTATATCTTTAAAATTATATGAGAAAAATCCAACAGTTAATATTCCTAAGTTCGGATTATACACAATAATTAGTCCAAGTATGGAACCAAACGTAAAAGTATACGATGTCGTTGTTGATTTAAATATTTTTAATGAAGATGATGTAAAAAAAGGGGATATTATAACATTTGTCTCAAACAGTAATGTATCAAAAGGTTTAACTGTCACACATAGAGTAGTAGATATTATAACAAATAGCGATGGAAGTAAGTCATATATTACAAAAGGAGACAATAACTTAAAAGCAGACCAAGCTACTGTTAGTTATAAAGATGTATTAGGAAAAGTATTATTTAAAATACCTCAATTAGGTAGAGTACAGTTCTTAATAGCAGATAAATTTGGATGGTTATTAGTAATATTAATACCAGCATTAGGAGTTATTATATATGATTTTATAAAATTATTTAGATTATTAGCATTTAATAATAAATTTATGAGATTTAGTACAATAAATAAAAAAATAGATACAGAAATAGATGTCGATGATTTAAACCAAATAAGAGAAGGTTTAGATACAGTTAAAAGATTCTATAATAGAAAGAATTAGAAATAATTTGTATTTCTAATTTTTATTTGTTATAATATATTTTAGTGATAGATATGAAAAAAATAAGCATACAATTATTTATAGTTCTTATAGGAATAATGTTATCAATAACAAGTTTTTTAGGAATAAAAAAATATTTTGATAAAAATTATAAAAATAAAGAGACAGAACATAAATTAGTTTATAATGATTTAATAAATAAAACTGATTCTCCAAATATTATAGAAGAAACAATAATTCCAGAAGAAACTACTACAACGACAACAAGCACTACTACAACAAAAATATATACTACAACAAAGATAGAAACAACTACTATAAAAGAAGATAGTATTGAAATAAAAGAAAATGAATCTCCAGAAATAATAGATGATAATAGTATAGTGTTTGACGGATTAACACTAACAGAATTAACGAATAAACTAAATAAAAATCTATCTTCTACATTAACTAACACTGGAATTTATTTTGCAAATTATACAAAAAAAACAGGATTAGATCCATATTTAGCAGTTGCAATAGTATTACACGAAACTGGTTGTAAATGGACTTGTAGTAGTTTAGTTAGAAATAATTATAATATTGGTGGATTAAAAAGTGGAGGAAAATTTATAAAATATAATTCTCTAGAAGAAGGAATAGATGGATATCTAAATATTTTATTTAATAACTATTATAATAAAGGATTAAATACAGCAGAACTAATGCAAAGTAAATATGCACCTAGTAGTACAACATGGACTGATAAAATAAATTGGTATATAAATAATATAAAGGAAAGTTAGTATTTACAAAAATAAATAATATGATATAATAACATTGTTAACGAAGAAAGGACTTACGACCCTGGAGTTAAAACGTAATATCGCGTTAAGATAAATAAAGTATGATACATTCATAGAATTAAGGTGGTACCGCGGAATTTCGCCCTTAAGTTTATGAATGTTTTTTTAAATAAAAAATAATGAGATTATAGAAAGAAGGAATATTATGAAATTATATGATGATTTAAAATGGAGAGGATTAATTAAGGATGTTAGTAGTCCAGATTTAGAAGATAAATTAAATAATGAAAAATTAACATTTTATATAGGAACAGACCCTACAGCAGATTCTATGCACATAGGACACTTCTCATCTTTTTTAATAGCAACAAGACTTGCTAAATATGGTCACCATCCAATATTGTTAGTAGGAGGAGCAACAGGATTAATAGGAGATCCAAAACCATCTAAAGAAAGACAAATGATTACAAAAGAAGAAGTAGAAAAAAATGTATTAGGATTAACAAAACAAGCTAAAGAAATATTTGGATTTGAAGTAGTTAATAACTATGATTGGATTAAAAATATTAACACAATAGATTTCTTAAGAGATTATGGTAAATATATAAATGTTAACTATATGTTAGATAAAGATATAATAAGTAGAAGATTAGAATCAGGAATTACATTCTGTGAATTTGCTTATACAATACTACAAGGTTTAGATTTCGTACATTTATATGAAAATAAAGGATGTACATTAGAAGTTGCTGGAAGTGACCAATGGGGAAATATTACTACAGGAATAGAACTTGCAAGAAAAAAAATAGATACAGAACTTTATGGAATGACTATGCCATTAGTACTTGATGCAAATGGTGTTAAATTTGGCAAAACTGAAGGTAATGCACTATGGCTAGATAAAAATAAAACATCTAGTTATGAATTATACCAATATTTAATAAATTCTAGTGATTTATGTGTAATAGACTATCTAAAAAAATTAACATTTCTAACAAAAGAAGAAATAGAATCTATTGAAGAAGAACATAATAAAAAACCAGAACTAAGATTAGCTCAAAAAAAACTAGCAGAAGAAGTAATCACATTCTTACACGGTAAAGAAGAATTTAATAAAGCACTAAAAATAAGTGAATGTCTATTCAAAGGAAAAATAAACGAATTAACAATAGATGAAATAGAAGATGCCTTTAAAGGAGTACCAACATTTAATATAGAATTAAATCAAACTATATTAGATACTCTAGTTAATAATAAAATAGCATCATCAAGAAGAGAAGCAAGAGAATTCTTAAAAAATAATAGTATTACAATAAATGGAAATATTATTAATGATGAAAATACAGTAATAAATAATGATATACTATTACACAAAAAATATTTAATTATAAGAAAGGGTAAGAAAAAATATTTTATAGGAAAATAATATATTTTAAGGGGGAAATATGAAATCCAAAGAACTATTAAAAAAACAAAAAGAATATGAAAAAATAGTATATGATATACAAGAATTATATTTTAAATATAGTAATAAAGATATTTCAAAAGAAAAATATAATCTAATATTAGAAAAAATGAGATTACTAGATTCTAAAAAAAATTATCTTTTAAATGAAATAATTTTATTAAATGAAATTAAAGAAAGAAATAATATAAAACTAAACATAATAGTATCTTATATAATAGCATTTATTCTAACTATAATATTATTACCAATAAACTTAACTATAAGTATAGCTTTTATGAGTCTAACATACTTAATAGCTAAACAAAGTATAGAATTAAAAAAAGTAAAAAATGATACAATTAATAATTTGTTAATGAATAAAAATAGACAAACTTCTTTTATACCTGAATTATTTAAAACTGAAATGAATAGAAGAATCACCAATGAATTAGCACAAGAATACTTAACAAAATATTTAGATAATGATTTAGATATAAAATTAAATAACAATGAAGAAGATATAAGAAATATCATTAGTAATGACTATAATATATCAAATGAAAATTTAAAAGACTTATTACAAGAATATAAGAACAACATAATAAAAGAAAAAGAACAAATAAAAAAATTAGAATTAACATTAGAGGATTAATTATGAAAAAAGCAATAAACATATTTTTAATAATATTATTAGTAATAATTGAATTATTAACAATAACTTTTATAACATTAAAAATAACTATAAACAAAAATAATATTAATAAAATAATAAAACAAACTACAAAAGAAATTTCTAAAAATAAAGAAATAACAGAAAATTTAACTGATAAAATTAATAAAGAAACTAATATAGATAAAAAAGTAATAGAATCTACATTAAATAGTAAAACAGCACAAGATATACTAAGTGTTATAACTAGCAATGTAATAGATTATAAATTAGGTAAAAGTGAAAAAATGACTAAAGAGAAACTAAATGAATTAGCAGAAAATAATATAGATAAGGTTATTAGTGAATCAGGTTATGATATAACTGATAAAGAAAAAGAAAATATATTAAATAATATAAAAAATAATGGAAATTATATAATAGAAAGTATATATGGTGAATAATGAAAAACTTATTTAAATTACTGGATACAAAATATTTAATATTATTAATTATAAGTTTATTATTAGTAATAACAATATTATTTATAAATAATAAAAATAATAAAAAAACAATTAAAACTATTAGTATAACAACACTAATTATATCTATTATTGTATTAATAATTTCATTCATTTTACCATTTATCATAAAATTTTTACCTATTAATGAAACAATATATTTATTATTAAAATCTATAATTAGTAATATAAAAAGCACATTATCTTTAATATCAATCATATTAATTGTTATAAACATAATAATAATATTACTTATAAATAAAAGTGAATAAATTAATATTCTTTTTACCAAAATAAGGTAGAAAGGATATTTTTTATGAGTAAATATAAAGTTGATATAGCAGGAATAAATACAAATAGCTTACCAGTATTAAAAAATGATGAAATGATTATATTATTCAAAAAATTAAGAAACGGAGATAAGTTAGCAAAAGAAACTATAGTAAATGGTAATTTAAAATTAGTTTTAAGTTTAGTACAAAAATATAATACAGGAAAATGTGATATGAACGACTTATTTCAAATAGGATGTGTAGGATTAATAAAAGCAGTAGATAATTTTGATTTATCATTTAACGTACAATTTTCTACTTATGCAGTACCACTTATTCTAGGTGAAATAAGAAGATATATAAGAGGACTTACTGACGTTAGAATAGCAAGGAGTATAAAAGATACAGCATATAAAATATTAAAATACAAAGACGAATATTTATTAAAATATGGCAAAGAAGCAACAAACGATGAAATATGTGAATCTCTAGGATTAACCGAATACAATTTAGGTAATGCTCTTAATTCATTAAAACCAACTATGTCTATATATGAGCCAATTTATAATGATGGTGGTGACACTATATATTTAGAAGACCAAATAGCAGATGTAAAAAACAATAATAATGATAGAGATGAATTACTAGGATTAAGACGTGCACTAACAAAAATAAAAGAAAGAGAAAGAAATATATTAAGAGATAGATATATAGTAGGAAAAACACAAACAGAAATAGCAAATGAATTAGGAGTAAGTCAAGCACAAGTATCTAGATTAGAAAAAAGTGCCATAAATAATGTTAAAAGATTAATAAAATAACATATAATTTAATGGTGGTATATTTTGAAAATAAGTGATTTACAAGATAAAACGGTTATAAATATAAATGATGGAAAAAATTTAGGAAATATAGTAGATTTAGAAATGGATAATAATGGACAAATAATAAATTTTACATCAATACCAAGAAGACATATATTTAGATTATTTTTATCAAATAAAGAAACAATATTTAAAATGTCAGATATAAAAAAAATAGGGCAAGATGTTATACTTGTAGAAATAAATTAAATAATATATAATTATATAGGTGATATTAATGTCAAAAAAAATATATATCATATCTTTAATAACATTTATATTAGATCAAATAACTAAATCAATTATAAGCACATATATGAAATTAAATGATAGTATACAAATTATAAAAGATTTCTTTTATATAAGATATATAAACAATAAAGGTGCTTCATGGGGAATATTAGAAAACAATACTATATTACTAATAATATTAAGTATAATAGCAATAATAATTATATTTAGATATTCATATTCATTTAAAACAACTAAATTAAATACTTATGGATTTGGATTATTATTAGGCGGTATACTAGGTAATTTATCTGATAGATTAATATTTGGATATGTAAAAGATTTTTTAGATTTTATAATATTTAAATATGATTTTCCAGTATTTAATATAGCAGATATTTGTATAGTAATAGGAGTTATATTGTTAATAATATCAATTTTAAAAGGAGAAGATAATAGTGGAAGTAAAAGTAGTAGAAAATGATATTAGAATAGATAAATATTTATCTAATAATACAGAATTATCTAGAACTTTAATATCTAAAATGATTGATAAGGGTTATATATTAGTTAATGGTAAAAAAACTAAAAATAATTATAAAGTTAAAGAAAATGATATAATCAACATAGATGATAGTTTCCAAGAAGAAATTAATATTGAACCAGAAGAAATGAAGTTAGATATAGTATATGAAGATAATGATATTATGATTATAAATAAACCAAGCGGTATGGTAGTTCATCCAGGAAATGGTAATTATAAAGGTACGTTAGTTAATGGATTAATGTATTATACTAAAAGTTTAAGTGATGTTAATGGAGAGATTAGACCAGGTATAGTACATAGAATAGATAAAGATACAAGCGGATTAATAATAGTTGCAAAGAATAATAAAACACATGAAATATTAGGCAATTATTTTAAAAATAAAAGTATTACAAGAACATATATAGCACTAGTAAAAGGTGAAATAGGTACTAACAGTGGTACTATTGATGCCCCTATAGGTAGAAGTGATAAAGATAGAAAAAAAATGGCTGTAACAGCAAAAAACTCAAAAAATGCTATTACACATTTCACAGTTTTAAAAAGATATAAAGGTTATACTTTAATAAAATGCAAATTAGATACAGGAAGAACACATCAAATAAGAGTACATATGGCATACATAGGACATCCAGTTTATAATGACCCAGTATATACAAATGATAAGTGTAGTGATTTTGGACAATTCTTACATTCATATTCAATGGAGTTTATTCATCCAATTACAAAAGAAAAAATGTACTTCGAATGTCCTTTACCAGAATATTTTAATGAATTTTTAAAATGTTTAGAAGAAAAATAATAATAAACTATTGATTACTAATTGTTAATTTGATATATTATATTTAGAGTAGAGTTGTTAAAAAATGAATTATTATATATTGTTGAAAAGTTAATTAAAGGCTGTATAACTTCTCTCCCGACCTCGAATATTTGTTCGGGGGGGGGGGTTATAACGAAGTTAAAAATATGGTCTTTTTTTGTGTGCTATATCGACAAAATATTCTAGTAAAATATGCTTTAATAAAACTAGTACTATAGGCCCATGTTAATAATAAAACAAAAATTATATAATAATTATATATGATAAGGAGTAGATATCAAATGACAAAGAAAGAAAAAATAATAGTTAGTACGGCAGGAATATTTTTAGTACTTTTAATTCTTGTAGGATTAACTTATGCGTACTTTTTAACAAGAATAAAAGGAAATACAAATGAAAAGAGTATAAGTGTATCGACAGCAAATTTAATATTAGAATACGCAGATATAGACGATATTGTTGTAGGTGGAGAAAATGTAGAACCAGGTACAACATGGACTAAAAAATTTAGTGCAACAAATAAAGGTAGTAAAAAAGTAGAATATGGTGTGGCACTAGAAAATGTTTTAAATACATTAGAAAGAACAAAAGACTTAGTATATACGTTAAATTGTACCAGTAGCTTAGGGACAGATTGTAATAAAGTAGAAACAGAACAAGAGTTTCCTGTAATAGGAACAATATTAATAACAAATAACATAGAACCAGAAGAAGTACAAAGTTATGAACTAATAGTTTCATATAAAGAACAAAATGAAGATCAAAATGTTGATATGAATAAAAAAATATATGCAAAGGCAAATATAGTAGATCCAAAAACATTTAATGTATATGAAAAATCTCAGTTAAATAATATTATAATTGCAAGTGCACGTAATGCAAGTAATAATAGTGATAGTAAAAGAACTTCTTATGGTAGTGAAATAACTGCATTTGATTCTATTACATGGACTAAATATTATGATGAATTTACAACTTCATATGAAGAAACTAATCCAAGTATAACGTATTGGCAAATAGCAGATACATTTAATGATATAGAAAATAATAATACAACAAAACCAACTACAATAACAGAAGCAGTTGGAAAATATATAAATATTTCGTATCCAGACTATAAAATAGTATTTTTAGAATCATATAATGAAACAACTCAAGTTGCAACATTTAAAAATTTAAAAGTTGAATATGAAAAAGTTTTAAACAATGCTCCAGATGATTATGGAACAAGTTATTATTATAGAGGAAATCCCCAAGATAATTATGTATCATTTGCAGGATTGGTATGGAGAATAGTAAGAATAAATGGAGATGGAACTGTAAGAATAATATTAGATGATGAAGGAATAAAAACAGCATTTAATAGCTATGAAAATGTTTATGCAGATAATGCTGGAGTAGGATATATGTATGGAACACCAGGAAGTGATACATATTTAAAAACACACGAAAATATTAATAGTAGTACTGTTAAACAAGTCCTTGATTCTTGGTATGAAGAAAATATAGAAAACAATACATTACATTATGAAAAGTATTTAGCAGATACATTATTTTGTGGTGATAAATCATTAGCAGATAAAGATTTAGTTCAAAATGATGGAACTGGTCTAGGTTATGGAAAAAATAAAACATATTATAAAAAAACAGAAAATTCTATAAAATTAGTCGAAAATGTTTTAACATTAAAGTGTGCTAATTATGAAGATAATAATTATTCAAAGTACACATCAAAGCTTGAAAATAATACAACTATAAACGACAAAATAAATATTAATAATGATCTAAAACATCCTATAGGACTAATATCGTTTGATGAAGTGGTATACGCTGGATTTAATGGAAAAACTCCATACGGTTTTAATTATGGATATTATTTATATAGAACAGATTTTGTTAATTATGTGTTCTGGAGTATGACACCTTCAGTTATGGTGGATGATAATACTTATGTATATACATTTAATAAAAATATTAATTTTGCAACAACTGTTTCAAAAGAAGAAATATTAAACCAACGTTTAAATACAATAATTGAATATAGAGCTAGACCAGTAATAAATTTACGTTCAGACTTATTAATAAGTAGTGGAGATGGAACAGAAACAAATCCATATCAAGTAAAATTGCCAACAGAATAGGAAGTGAATTAAATGACAAAGAAACAGAAAATAATAGTAAGTACGACAGGAATATTCCTAGTACTTTTAATTCTTGTAGGATTGACTTATGCATATTTCTTAACAAGAATAAAAGGAAATGAAAATGAAAAAAGTATAAGTGTATCAACTGCAAACTTAATATTAGAATATGCAGATATAGATGACATTGTTGTAGGTGGAGAAAATGTAGAACCAGGCACAACATGGACTAAAAAATTTAGTGCAACAAACAAAGGTAGTAAAAAAGTAGAATATGGTGTAGCATTAGAAAAAGTTGTAAATACTTTAACGAGAAGATCGGATTTAGTATATACGTTAAATTGTACTAGTAGTTTAGGGACTACTTGTAATAAAGTAGAAACAGAACAAGAATTTCCAATAATAGGAACAATACTAATAACAAATAACATAGAACCAGAAGAAGTACAAAGTTATGAATTAATAGTTTCATATAAAGAAATGAATGAAGATCAAAGTGTTGATATGAATAAAAAAATATATGCAAAGACAAATATAGTAGATCCAAAAACATTTGGGGCATTAGGAAGTGGAACACTTGCTAGTGCCTTAGTTGAAAGTGCAAAAACTGCTGCTGCTTCAAATGATCAAATAAGAACAATTTATAAAGAAGTTCCATTAACTAGTCCTGGAAATGAAATTAGTATAACTAAATACAAAACAGAAAATGAAAGTGGAATAGAATTTAATACAGAAGAAGAATTTTCTATAGAAGAACAATATCAAAATTATTATTGGACTTATGCTACAGGTTATAGTGTTGATGAAACTACAGGAAAAATGTCCTTAAATAGTCCAACTGTTTCAGAAAAACAATATAATTCTATGTATAATGAATTAGTTGGAAAATATATAGCTTCATCTACAATACCTAACAACTGTAAAGAAACCCAAATTATAGCAGAAAACACCAAAAATTTAAATAATATATACAAAATCACATCAGCAACCAATTCTAAATTAACAGTAAAAAGAATTATACCCACTGCTATTAGTCAAGAAAAAACTTTATCTTTGAGCGAAGATGATTATGGATTAAGTTATTATTTTAGAGGTGGTATTGTAGATAATTATGTTAATTTTGCAGGAATGTGTTGGAGAATAGTCAGAATTCAAGGAGATGGAAGTGTCAAAGTAGTTTTGGAAGACAAAAATACAACGTGTGAATCAAATCAGTATACTGGTAATTGGAATTATTCAAAAGTTAATTTTGGATATGATTACACTAATGGAAAAGATAGAATTCCAGCATTTTTAAATCCTATTACTGAAAAAGAAACTGCATTAGCTACAAAAGCAGAGGAATTTCAATCTGAATTGGATAAAAAAATAAAACAAACATATGGAGAAAATGAAAGCAATTCATCTAAATTAAAAGCAGGAGATTGGTGTTTAACAGAAAAAATATATAATTCTTACTATACAACAGCGGGTTTAAGACTATGGAAAGATGATACAAGATATGCATCAAATATTTGTGATGGCACAAAACTAACAAATTTTTATGATAATAAAGATATGTATGTTGCTACATTGACTGCAGATGAAATAGTTTTTTCAGGGACGATAGTAATATCAAACGATAGCATTCATAATGTTTATAACACAAGTCATTATCTATTTAATGATTATATGTTAGAATTAGAAGACAAAAGTTCATTTAAATATTATACACTAACATATAGCAGTAAATTAGTTTATTATAGAGTATTTACCGTAGCAGTTCCAGGATTTATTGTCCCACAAATGGCAAACTTTGGAGAAATAGATTTTAGACCAGCAATAATTTTATCCTCAGATACACAATTATTAAGCGGAAATGGATTAAAAACAAACCCATACGAAATAAAATAAATACTCTTAAAGTACTTATAAAGTACTTTTTTTGTATAAAACAATATTATTTAAACATAATAATATTGAGGAGGAAAACCATGAAGAAAAAAATAACTTTTTTAGCAATATGTTTATTAGTTTTAATAACAACAGCATGTAGTTTAGGAAACACACCTACTAGTTCAGTAGAAAGATTATTATCTAAATATAATACTAATGACGAAGAAATCGTTGTTGAATTAGATGATTATATTAATACATCTGAATTAACTGACGAACAAGCAAAAAAATATAAAGACATCTATTTAAAACAATTTAAAGATATGAAATATGAAATAAAAGATGAAAAAATAGATGGAGATAATGCAACTGTCACAGCACAAATCACAGTATATGATTATTATAATGCTGAAAAAGAAGCTAATGATTATCTAAACGATCATCAAGATGAATTCAAAAAAAACGATGTATATGATAAATCATTATTTACAGACTATAAATTAAAAAAATTAGAAGAAGTAAATAAAACTGTAGATTATACAATAGATTTCCAACTTACTAAAATTGATGGTAAATGGGAAGTAAATGATTTATCAAACGAACAATTAGAAAAAATACATGGAGTTTATGCATATTAGACCATTGGTCTTTTTTCTTTTTTGTGTTAAAATATTATCATAGGGAAGTGAATATATGACTACAATAGGTATTATTGGAGCTATGCAAAATGAAATTGATAAATTAATAAGCTACTATGATTTAAAAAAAGATAAAATGAATAAAGATATTTATGTTAGTGAATTTAATGACAAAAAAATAGTAGTAGCAATGAGTGGAGTAGGAAAAGTAAATAGCGCTGCAATGACCCAGTATATTATTGATAAGTATAATGTTGATGCAATAATAAATTCAGGAGTAGCAGGTGGTATTAATAATAAATTACATGTTATGGATATAATTATATCAAATTATATTACATATCATGACTTTAATCCAAAAACAATAATGGAATCATATGTTCCAAATAGAGGAAAAATAGAAGCAAATAAAACTTTAATTGATATCGCAAAAAAAGTAGTTAAAGATATGAATATAACTAACGCTTACTTTGCTCCTATGTGTAGCGGTGATAGTTTTGTACAAGATGAAAAATTAAAACTAGAAATTTTGTTAAATACAGGTGCTTGTTGTGTAGATATGGAAAGTGCTTCAATCGCTCATACTTGTTCTTTAAATAGCATTCCTTTTATATCAATTAGAACCATATCGGATATGGCAAATGGAGGAGAATACTATGAAGATATAGCAGCATATAAATCAAGTGAATTTGTAGTAAAACTAGTAAGTGAAATATTTATATATTTAGCCAAATTTGCTAAAAAAGAAGATAATATATACTTATATACTCCAAAATATAATGAACTAGATTACTATAAAAACATATTATTAGATCCAAAGACAATGGAATACAATGCAGGATATAATTTAAACTTAGATGGTTATGAATATGAAACAGGATGTGTAAAAACATTTGATGAAGAAAAATGGTATAAAAAACAAATTCTTGATAGAAATAGATACTTTGCTTACATAATAGATAAAGTTGATAATTTACCTGTAGGATATGTAAATTTTCATTTTGATGAATTAAAATTAAAACATACATGTGGAATAATAATAGAATATAAATATAGAAATAAAGGATATGGAACAAAAGCATTACAAAACTTATTAGATAAGGCTTTTAATGAATATAATTTAAATAGCTTAACATGTTCTATTCCATATAAAAATACAAAAACATTAAAATATTTTATGAATAATGGTTTCAAAGATATAAAAGAAGATTATTATATAAAACGTTTTAATAACAATGAAAGATATATTACATTAGAATATACTAAAGATTCTTATAATAAGAATATAAAGTAAAATATTATTTTACATATATACTATATTGAAAAAAGTAGCATAAATGAAAAAAATACAATGAGATTATCTTTAAAAATAAATAATTTAAAAATAATAATAATAAATTAGATTAAAAGTCTAATTTTTTTTTACATATCATATAATTTTATGAAAGGACTGTTTTATATGAAAGAAAATAAACATATAGAAAAAGAATTATTATTTAAAAACAATATAAAAGATATTACTAGCATATCTCTTGATACTAATTATAAAGTTGAAAAAAACAAAATAATTGGAAACTTTATAATAGATGGAGAATATAAAATACATGAAGTTTCTATTAACAAAGAAAAATTTGATTTTAAAATACCATTTGAGTACGAATTAGATAGTGATATTGATACTGAAAGTATTAAAGTTGATATAACCAATTTTATATATGATTATAAAAAAGATGAATTAATAGTTAATATAGATTATGAAATAACTGGTGATAAAAAAAGTATATTATTATTTGATAATGAAGAAAGTTTAGATGAATTTTTAAGTAAAAGAGAAGTAGAAGTTGTTGATACTAGAATTGATGATATAAAAGAAAAAATAAATAATACTGAAAAAGAAGAAAATATTGATGAAAGAAAATCAATAGATAAAATAGAAGAAAAAGAACTAATTGATAAAAAACAAGAACTATCTTTAGAAGATACAAGATCTAGTGAAATAATAGAAGAAGAATCAAATAGGGACAGTATTAAATCTGATGATATAATTAATTCAATTAATAATAATACTGATAATTTTATTACATACAAAGTATATAAATTACATGAAAATGAAACACTAGAAAGTATAGTAATTAAATATCATACTACAATAGATGATTTAAAAGAATATAATGATTTAAATAATCTAAACATTGGAGACAAAATTATAGTTCCTTACTATGAATAGTATAGATATACTAACTAAAATTTATAAACCATATAAAGTTAGTGTTAAAGGTAATACAAAAATATTTAATTGTACTACTGGAAATTATGTTATTAAAAATAAAAAAGATAAAAACATAAAAGAATTATACAAATATCTAAATAGTAGAAGTTTTAAATATTATCCAAAACTTATAGAAGATAATAGAGATGAAGTTAATGTATTTGAATATGTAGAAGATAATAGTATTGACAATGAACAAAAATTAATGGATTTAATTAATCTAATAAGTTTATTACATAGTAAAACCAGCTATTACAAAGAAATAACTAACGATAAAATAAAAGAAATATATGAAGAATTATTAGGCAGAGTAGAATATATGGAAGAGTATTTTAATAAAATAATATTTGAAATAGAAGACAATGTTTTTCCAAGTCCATCAGGTAATTTAATATTAATTAATTCAAATAAAATATTTTCTTCATTAATATTTTTAAAAAAAGAAATAGAAGAATGGTATAAAATAAGTATGGATAGTAATAAAATGAGAGTATCAATAGTACATAATAATTTAGAATTAGATCATTATATAAAAAATGAAAACGAATACTTAATTAGTTGGGATAATTATATTATAGATAGCCCCATATTAGATATAGTAAAATTATATAAAAATGTATACTTAACAATGGAATTTTCAAATCCTCTTAAATTATATATGGATAAATTTCCTCTAAATGAAGATGAAAAAAAATTATTATTTATAATGTTAGTAATGCCAGATGAAATAAATTTAACAGACAATGAAATAAAAAACATTGCTATCGTTAGAAAATATTTAGATTATATTTATAAAACAGAAAACTTAATTAGGCCATATTATTCTAAATAATATAAAGAATAACAAGAAGACTTCTATAAGTAATATAAAAACATTAAATCTAAAAGGTAAAATTAAAGTAATAATAGTTTGATAAAATATTAAACAAGATAAAATTAATACCCAAAACAAACTAAAAAAACCTCTAAAAAAATTATTATTGTTATTACACATAGTATCACCTAATATAGTTTATGAAAATAAGCAATTTATTGTTTATTTTTTTTATTGTTTATGATATTATTTAATAGTAAAAGAATAGAGGGTAATTATGAAAAAGAAGATAATATTATTAATATTTTTATTTATTCCATTTATTAAAGTAAATGCATTAAATTGTTATAAGAACGAAATAGATATAACAAAAGTAGATAATTTTCCATGTTATAATGTAGGAAGTGATAAATTAACATTTTCTTATAATGATGAAGATTATTCAAAATATTTTAATTATTCAATTGATAGTGGAGAAAATGGTAAAGAAGCAACAATTACATTAGATAAAAATTTATCATTTGATTCTGCTTTCGAAAAAGGATTTATAATTATATCAGATGGAACAGATAAAGCAACTATAACAGTTAAAAATAAGGCATATGTTAAAACTACGAAACAAGAAGAAACAACAACTACTACTAAAGACGTAACAAAAAAAGAAATAACTGTAATATTAGATGATGGAAATAATAAAAAAGAAGAAAAATGTACAATATCATCAGGACAAACATATTGTAATATAACGCTTCCAAAACTTGATGTTGAAGGCTTTACTGGATGGGGTACAGCTAGTACATGTAAAGAAGGAAGTATTGGCTCTACAAAAGTAGAAAAGAATATTACATATTATGCATGTAATGAAAAAAATAGTAATACTGAAACATCAAACACAATATATTTAAAAACATTAAAATTAACTAACAAAGATACAAATGAAGAAATAAAAATAGGAACATTTAGTATAAAAAAAACAGAATATGAAATAAAAGTATTAAATGATGTAGAAAACATAAATGTAGAAGCAACTAGTGATGAAAACGTAAAAATTGATATTACAGGAAATGAAAACTTAAAAGTTGGAGAAAATGCAATAATAATCAAATTAACAAATGATTCTAATGAAACAAATGAATATAAGATTAAAGTTAATAGATTAAATGTTGGAGAAACTATATCTAATATACATTACTTAAAAAGTTTAGTAATAGGTGGAGAATATAATATAAATTTCAATAAAAATACATTTAATTATACAATAACTATCCCTAATGAAATTACTAAATTAGAAATTACACCAGTTGTAGAAAATACTTCTGATAGATATGAAATACTAAATAATACTAATTTAGTAAACGGATCTATTATTAAAATAAATGTTATAGGAGATAACAATGAAACTACTACTTATAACATAAATATAGTAAAAGAAAAACAAATTAATTATTTAATATATATAGGTTTAGGTGCTGTTTTACTATTAATAATAATACTAATAATATTAATAATAATAAAATCTAATAAAAAGAAAAAGAATAATATATCTCCAAAAACATTAAATAATAATAGAAATGATATAGAAGTATTAAATATCTAATTTTGTTTATTGATTACTTTAATATATTTTGATATAATCATTTTAGAATAGAAAAGAGGTTTAAGATGAAAGATATAATTGATGAGTATATAGATATATCAAAAAAACATCTTAATACTATACTTATAAATTTAGAATCTAATATAGAATTTTTAGATAATAATTTATGGAAAGATAGTAATGAGTTTAAAAACTTAGTAGCTGATATAGTTAATATATATTATGACAAATATTATTTATATAATAGTAATGATTTTAAAATAATAGATAAATATATAAAATTTAATAATAAAATCAATAGAAAATTAAAAACAATTATATTATCTATAATAGAATATTTTGAAAAAAATCAAATAGAAAATAAAATAGAAAAAGATGAAGAATCAATTCTTTACTTAACAATATTAATATATTTGAGTTTAATATTATATGAAAAAGACTATAACTTAATTGATACACCAAAAAAGATAGAAAAAGAAATAAATAATGTTATAGATAACTTTAGAGATATAAGATTTAAAAGAGAAAAAAATCTATTTGATTTAATAAATAATATAAAAGACATAATAATATCAAATAATAATTTTAATAAGTTAATAAACAAATTAAATACTAAAGATAGTCATAACTATTTTATAAAAATAAATAATAAATTAAATCTTTATAAAGTAATATATGAATATGATATAAAAGAACTTAATGATTATAATGAATTAGATATTAATATAGTAAATAATAAAATAAATATTACAAATATTTTAAATGGAATATCTTATGATTTAGCATATTTTACAGCATTTAAAATGTTAAAAAATGGAATCAATAATATATTATTATTTAAAATAAGCAAAGAAGAAATATTAAATGATAAAATTTTAGATTACATGACAAAAAGAAATAAAAAAATAAATGATAATATAAAATTTTTAATAGATTATGAAGATATAAAAAATAATTACGAATTAGTAAATAAAATAAAAGATAAAGGTATTGATATTTACATAGAAATAAATAAAGTGATAGAAACAGATAACTATAATATGTTTATGGATATAAATAATGTTATAGTACCAGAAGAATTTCTTAGTTTAAATGAAAAATATGTAGAGATATGGAAAGACATGAATATGAATTTCATAATAAAAGATTTAAAAGATAAAGTAGAAGAAAAAAATCTATTAATTAGAAAGTGAGTGTTAGTATGAATAATTATGGTAAATTTTTTGTTGATTTTTTAACTCCTTTTTTTGAAGGACTAGTATCTATTTTTAAATCTCTATTTAAAGGAATATTTGAAATGTTAAATATTGTTAAATATGGAGAGATAATTGAAAAATATAAAGGAACAGTAAATACTGTATTCGTCATAATATCTATTATATGTTTAATATTATTATTAGGATTATTTGCATATTTAGTATATTATATAATAAAGAAAATAATGAAAGTTGTTAGAAAAAGTCACGAACAAGATTCATTACTTGAAGAAGTTGAAAAACTTAATTATGATATGATTAAACTAAAACAAGAAAATGATAAATTAACTACAATGGCAGAAAATGCTGGTGGTGAATTAGATGAAAATGGAAATCCTATCACAAAAATTGGTAAGGGTGAAAGTAGATTCTATAAATTAAGTAAATTAGATGCAGAATGGGCTAATTACAAACCAGAAAAACCATTTGAAAACAATTTAACATTAGAACAAATATGTGATAGATTCAGAAATTATTCAGCAAGTGTTTTAGGATTATACTATACACCAGATTTAATTAGATTATTTATATCAGCTTTTGGAGCAAGTAGACTATTAATATTACAAGGTATATCTGGTACAGGTAAAACTTCTCTTGCATATGCATTTGGACATTTTTTAGGAAATGACTCTGTTATTGCACCAGTACAACCATCTTGGAGAGATAGAACAGAATTATTTGGATATTTCAATGAATTTACAAAAAGATTTAATGAAACAGAATTATTAAGTAAAATGTACGAAGCTACATATAATGATAAAATATATGTTACAATACTAGATGAAATGAATATAGCACGTGTAGAATATTACTTTGCAGAAATGTTATCAATTATGGAAATGCCATCAAAAAAAGAATGGGTTGTTAACTTAGTTGCAACACCATGGGAAAGTGATCCTAAAAAAATAGTTAATGGTAATTTTACATTACCAGGAAATATGTGGTATATAGGAACAATTAATAACGATGACTCAACATTTATGGTTACAGATAAAGTTTACGATAGAGCAATGCCTATTGATATAAATGAAAAATGTGCTAAATTTGATGCACCTAAAACTGATGGTATAAATATTAGTGATGAATATTTTGAAAAATTATTTGATGAAGCGCTAGAAAAATATCCAGTTAGTAGTGAAATGTTAAAGAAATTAGATGAATTAGACCAATATATAATAGAACACTTTAGAATATCATTTGGTAATCGTATTATGAGACAAATAAATGATTTTGTTCCAGCATATGTTGCTTGTGGAGGAAAAGAAGTTGATGCAATAGATTACCTAATAGCAAGTAAAATATTAAGAAAATTTGAACAATTAAATTTAGCATTCATAAAAAATGAATTAGATGAATTTATCAATTACTTAAATGTACATTTTGGAAAAGAAAACATGAATAAATGTAAAGATTTCATATTAAGATTAAAAAAATCTATGTAGGTGAGTTATGTTAAAGAATATAACAGATGTAATGAATAATATTAATGTTAGTGATCTAGATAATTTTATATCAAATACAAATGCAAATTTTATGTGTATATCAGATATAAAAGAAACAAAAATAGATTACAATTGGTTAAATGTATTAGAAGATACATTACCAAATCTAGACAAAATAGTTAGAAATCCAAGAAGATTTATAGTTCAAGAAGAAGATGTTGTTATAGTTGAAAAAACAAAAAGAGTTTCACAAGAAACAATAAAACATTTAGCACAACATTGTGAAAATATACAAGATATAGATGAAAATGGAGATGTAGTTCCAAAAAAATTACTAAACGTACATAAAGAAGATACAACAGATTTATATGAAAACAGATTTATATATACACTAGTATTAAGATTAGAGTCATTTATAAATAGACAATTAGAAAACTTAGAATTAGTTAGCAACAAAGAAGTAAAAAAAACTATAAGTTATAAAGCAGAAACTAACATAAAAAACAAAAAAATTAACATAGAACTTAAAATGAATGAAGAAGATAAAATAGATTTAAATGAATATGGTAGTGATTATAAAAATAGAATACTTGCTTGTTATGATGTAATAAGTGGATTCAGAACTACAGAAATGATAAAAGAATTAGTAGGATGTAGCTTAGTAAAAAATCCCATAAGAAAAACAAATCTTATACTAAGACAACCTGATTTCCAAAAAGCATTTGTATTATGGCAATACTTAGATAACTTTGAATATAAAGATCCTAAAGTAGTAAGCTTTGATAGAATTACAAATAATAGCAAAGAAACTAAAGACGAATTTACACTAGGATATTTCATAGATAGCAATGCAGTTGATGAGAAACATGAAAACCTAATGAAATATAGAAATATAGATGCTAAATTAAATAAATTATTAAATGACTATGTATATGAAGATGAACAAAATATAGAACAATTTTTAATAACTACAAAAAAATATTACGAACAAGCATTAACTGATAAACAAAATAGACAAAATAATATAATAAATATTTATAATCAATTTATAAAAAAACATAAAGATAATATTAATGAAATAAAAGAATTATTGAATTAATGATAAGGAGAGTATATTATGGCAAAAAAAGATAATAAAAAAAAGAAAATAAAAAGATTATCTAAATCGGATGTAAAGACAACAATAATAAAACTTGAAGATTTAGAAAAATTAAGCGTTGAAGATCAAGAAAAATTATTTGAAGATACATTTGACAAAATATACTCTGGTGAAGAAATAGAATCATTAAGAAAATATTCCCTTAGATGTATCAAATTAACTTGTGATCCTAAAGATAATAAAATACATTTACCATATGGAGTGCTAGTACAAAAAAAAGGTAATGAAATAATAATAAAAGTATATCAGAATAGACATTGGTTTTTAATAATGTTATTCTTAACACTATTAGCACTTGCTATAGTAGGAGCAAGTTATTCTGCAGTAAATTATAAAATAATACAAAATTTAAATAAAGATATAGATGGTGATGGAATACCTGATATAAATTTAGATTTAAATAATGATAGAGTTGCTGAAGTAAATGTAGATACAAATAATGATGATAAACCAGATGTTAATATAGATTATAAAGGAAATAGAAAAGCTACATTTAATATTGATACAGATAATGATGGAATACCAGATTTTAATTTAATGAATCAAGACACAGATAATGATGGAGTTTGCGATATAAACTGTGATATAAATGGAGATGGATGGCCTGATATCAACCTAGATCTAGATGGAGATGGAAAAGTTGATATGGAAATAGATACGGATAAAGATAAAAGAGCAGATTTAAACTTCGACATGAATGGTGATGGAATATGTGATCTACACTGTGATACAACAGGCGATTTAAAATGTGATAAATATTGTTTAAAGAGTGAAGATTTAGAAAATGTAGATCCAAGCAATAGCGGAAGCAGTAAAAATGTAGGTAATAAAGATTACTCCGTAAAAGCAGGAGAATTAGTATTAGAATATGAAGATGATAACACAGTATTTATTGAAAATATATACCCTGACGATCAACCATATTATAATGGAAAAGTACCTCCAAAGAGATTCAAAATAACAAATAAATCATCAATATTTATAAAATATAATTTAAAATGGATAATAACTGAAAATAACTATTTAACAGATAATTTTAAATATAGCATTACAAGTACAAATAATGGAGTTAATTTTGATTTTAAAACAGCTCCTAAAGAAGATTCAGTTATAGCAACTAGTATAATAATTCCACCAAATACAACACAAGACTATGAAATGAATTTCAAATTACAAGGAACTGGTGGAAAACAAAATGAAGATCAAAATAAAACATTTGCAGGACATGTAGAAGTATATTTAGATAATGAATATTAAAATATAGTATTTATCCCAATACTATATCTAATATCATCATTAAACTAAAACCTAAAATAGTTATAAAGGCCATAAGGTCTTTTTTTTCTGTATTTTGACTTTCTGGAATTATTTCTTCTATAACAACATATAACATAGCACCAGCAGCAAATGCAAGTAAATATGGAAGAACAAATTTAACTTTTAAAACTAATATAGCTCCAATTACAGCAGAAATGGGTTCAACAATTGCAGATAAACTTCCAATAATAAATGCCTTTTTTTTAGACATACCACTACCTAGTAATGGTAAACTTATTGCGCTACCTTCAGGAAAGTTTTGAATACCAATTCCAATAGCAAGAGTTATAGCAGCACCAACTGTAGCACCATCTAAACCATAAATTACAGAACCAAAAGCAACACCTACTGCCATACCCTCTGGAATATTATGGAGTACTATAGAAAATATTAATAAACTAATTCTTTTTTTATCCTCTTTTAGTTCCATTTTGCTAGAAAATATCTTATCACCAATAAAAAGAAGCAAAGTTCCACCAATAATACCAACCACAAGAACATTTATAGGAACAAGATTTAAATTGCTAGCCATTTCCATTGCTGGATTTATAAGAGAGAAAAATGATGCACTAATCATTACACCTGCAGAAAAACTCAAAAAAACATCTAATAAAGCCTTATTTGATTTTTTAAATAAAAATACACTAGCAGATCCAAAAGTTGTAATTAAAAATGTAAATAAAGATGCAACTAAAGCTTGTAATGCAGGATTTAAATTATAAAAAAAATTTAACATATAAATTCACCTAATATATTAAATGTTAAATTTAAAAATATGTTATTATTTTATTTTATTATTTATACCTATCATAGAACCAAATACTGTACTAATAACTAAAATAACATAATATATAAGAGTATTAATATTTAAAGAATATTTAAATATTAAACTTATTAACAATAAAATAATTATAGAAAAGATAGATAACAATAAACCATTTAAATATCCATTCTTTTCAGTCTTTTTACCTAGTACAAGTCCGATAACAAACATTAATATAGAACCAATAATTATTACAATTATTTTATTAGTTTGCAATTTAAATAAATTAAAAATAGTTAAAAATATTGGTATAATAATTATAGAAGATAAAAATATTAATAAAGATTTAATAAACTTTTTAAAAAAATTCATATTATCACCTAATCAATAATATGAATTATATTATATTTTATTACTTCATTAGCAACTTTACTATAACATCTAAGTAATGGACCAACACCTAATTTAACTCCACCAAAATATCTAACTATTACAATAAGATGATTTCTTAAATTATTTCTTTCTAAAACATTTAATATGGGAGTACCACAAGTACCACTAGGTTCTTTATCATCTGATTTTTTAATATTATTATTTAATATATAAGCATAAGGATAATGTTTTGCTTTCTTGTGTTCTTTTTTTAAATTATCTAAAATTAAATCAACATCATCTAAATTTTCTATATTATAAAAATAACCAATAAATTTACTTTTTTTTACTTCCAAACAATAATTATTTATAAGTTTCATGTTAATCACCATAAATAATATATCACAAATACTTGATAAAAGTAAAAGAATATATTAAAATATTCATGTAAGTGATGACAGATGTGGAAAATCTAGAGCTATGATATAAAGAGACCAAAGTAGGGTGGAACAGCGATTTAATTCGCCCCTATATGCTTTAGTCTTTTTTATATATAATTAGAGTATAATTAAGAGGTGATTAAATGAAAGTTTTTATAGCGAGTGCTTACAGTACAAAATTAGAAGAATATTTAAATCTTGCAAAAGATGTTTCAGAAGTTTTTGCAAGTAGAAATTTTGATTTGCTATTTGGAGCAGCAAATGAATCAATGATGGGAGCATGTTATAAAGCATTTGTAAAACATCAAAGAAAGATAATAGCATGCACCGTTCCTAAATATGAACGTGATTTCAAAAAACTTCCAAAAGCAAAATGTATAAAAGTTAAAGATACACTTTTAAGATTTAAAAAATTATATTTTGGCAGTGATTATACCGTAATTTTACCTGGCGGAATAGGCACACTTGCAGAATTTACTTGTGCTTTGGAAGAGTATAGAGCTAGTTTAGGTAATAAAAAAATTATTTTAGTAAATTATAATGGATTTTATGATAAAATAATTAAATGGATGAAAGAGAATATTGAAACAGGTTTTATTTCAGAAGATTTATTTAATCAATTTATAATAGTAAAAAAAGTAGAAGAAATAGAAAAAATAATTGATGATGATTTAAAGGAGAAGAAGTAATATGAAAATGGAAGATGTAGTTAATTATGCAAAACAATATGGATTTATATTTCAAGGTAGTGAAATATATGGAGGGTTATCAAATACTTGGGATTACGGTCCTATAGGTAAAGAATTAAAAGAAAATATAAGACGTGCTTGGTGGAAAAAATTTATACAAGAAAATCCTTATAATTATGGACTAGATGCAGCAATACTTATGAATCCAGAAGTATGGGTAGCATCAGGACATGTAGCATCTTTTGCTGATCCACTTATAGACTGTAAAAAATGTAAAAGTAGATATAGAGCAGATAAATTAGTTGAAGACTTTACTGAAGGCAAAGAAACAGGAGATGGCTGGGATAATAAAAAACTAGAAAACTTTATAAGTAATAATAATATATGTTGTCCTAAATGTGGTTCAAATGAATTTACTGATATTAGAAAATTCAACTTATTATTTGAAACACACATTGGTGTCACAGAAGATACTAAAAATATTTGTTATTTAAGAGGAGAAACAGCTCAAGGTATATTTACTAACTTTTTAAACGTACAAAGAAGTATGAGACTTAAAGTACCATTTGGTATAGGTCAAACAGGGAAAAGTTTTAGAAATGAAATCACACCAGGAAACTTTATATTTAGAACAAGAGAATTCGAACAAATGGAATTAGAATTCTTTTGCAAACCAAATACAGATTTAGAATGGTTTGGATATTATAAAAATTATTGTATGGATTTCTTAAAAAGTTTAGGAATTGATAAAGATAATTTAAGATTTAGAGATCACAAAAAAGAAGAATTATCTTTCTACAGTAAAGCAACAACAGATATAGAATATAAGTATCCTATGGGATGGGGAGAATTATGGGGAATTGCTGATAGAACTGATTATGATTTAGGCGTACATATGGAACATTCAAAACAAGATTTAAGATATCTTGATCCTGAAACTAATGAAAAATATTTACCATACGTTATTGAACCTAGTGTAGGTTTAGATAGATTATTTTTAAGTGTATTATGTGATGGATTAAAACATGAAGAAATTGCATCAGGTGATATAAGAGAAGTATTTAAAGTATTACCTTCTTTAGCCCCAATAAAAGCAACTATATTACCATTAATAAAAAAGAAACATAGTGAAAAAGCTATGGAAATTTACGGAAAACTTTGTACTGAATTCTATGTATCTTATGATGAATCAGGAAGTATAGGAAAAAGATATAGAAGATGTGATGCAATAGGTACTCCATTTGCAATAACAGTTGATGATGAAACTCTAGAAAATAATACTGTCACAATTAGAGATAGGGATACAATGAAACAAGTTAAATTGAATATAGATGAACTAGTAAATTATATTAATGAAAGAATTAAATTCTAGTTCTTTAATTGCCCTGTAGCCAAGTGGTAAGGCAGTGGACTCTGACTCCATGATTCCGTGTGTTCGAATCACACCAGGGCAGCCACGCTAAATTAGCTCAATTGGTAGAGCAACTGAATCGTAATCAGTAGGTTGCGGGTTCGATTCCTGCATTTAGCACCATTTAGAAATAATGCTCGTATTTACGGGCTTTTTTAATTCTTTTAATTTTCCAAACACACCTGTAAAAACACTTTTTTATAATTAAATAATGATTAATTATTTTTTTAATATTAAATTATGAATTTCTATTGTTTTTTCTTTTTAACTAATACCTTTTCTTTTTCTTCAAAATATTCTTTCGCTATATCAATTTCTTCCTTAATATAACTTTTTTGTAATTTTTTATCTAATTTACCTTGTTGAAAATAACGATAATATTTATTTTCATTATATCCTAAATTATAATACAAATTTAAATAGAATTTTATTCTTTTTAATTGTTTTAAATCATCTACTGTTTTAAAACAATATTGTTTATCTAAAATTCGTTTAGTATTTTTTTCATTTTGCAATTTAATTAAATTTTCTTTTTCTTTTTTCAACTGTGACTTAAGATAATTAAGTTCACTATTTATTCCATTAAATTCATTTAAATTGTCTTTATGATTATAATATATCTCTGAATCAATTATTATTCCAAGTGGTAAAAAAGATGAAAGAGTTTTTATATAAAAAAATAAAATAATCTTTGAATTAGCAAAAAATAGATTTGAACCAGTTAATATAAAAAAAGAAGTGGTGAGATAATTGCAGACGCTAAAAAAGCAACATATGTAGCATGTGGAATAAATTTCTTTTTTATATTATATTTTTTACATTCATTACTTAAATCTTTTATTTTATTTTCTATTTCCTCTATTAAATTTTCTTTAACTAAAATTTCATCTATATTATCACAATAATCAATTTCAGTATGTACACCATTTTCATCACTTATAATAACTTTTCCATTTAAATATGTATATTCTTTATTCATAAATGAACCTCATTTCTTGTATGATATTATACCATGACATAAAATAAATTTAAACAATAAACAATCACTTAATAAAGTATGATATAATTGTAAAAAACGAGGTGAAATATGAAAACTTTAGAAATAGTATTTGGAAATTCAAGCTATAATAATTTAAAAAAATGTAATTTAAAAAATAGCAATATTTTAATGATTAATACATCATTTAATATTGGAGATATATCTAACATATCAAATTATAAAATTATAATTCCAAACGAACTATATTTAGATAGTAAAAATAACAATATAAAAGAAGAAACCAATATAATACTAAATAGTATTAATAAAAAAAATAAGATAAGAGTATGGACTAGTAAAGAAAATATTTATTCTTATTTAATAATGTTATATATATCAGATATTATAAAAGATTATAATTATGAATTAAATGTTATATATAGTGATAATTATAATAAAGATTTTAAATCAATAAGTATGATGACAAAAGAAGAAATAAAAGATTTAATAAAATCAGAACACAAATTAACTAAAAAAGAAATAGATAATAATTCAAAACTTTGGAAAAAGTTAGTAAAAGAAAACTCTGAGTTAAGAATAATAGAAAATGGAATTGTTAAATCAGTATCATTAGATTATTATGACGAATATATTTTAAACACATTAAATAAATTAGGAAAAGTTAAAGTTAATAAATTAATAGGAAATTTAATAAAAGATATATATTTACAAGATACATTATATTTATATCTAATAAAAAAACTAATGAGTACTAAAAAAATAAAAATGAATATAAATAACAATACTATATTTACTGAAAACTTAATAGAAGTAAATAATGAATAGAAAAGGTGAATTATAAAATGAAATTAGTATTAGCAAGTACATCAAAATTTAAAAGTGAAATATTAAATAAAGTACATTTAACACATACATGTATTAAAAATGATTATAATGAAAATAATATAATAAAACAAAATGTATATGATTATGTAAAAAAATTATCATATGAAAAAGCAAAAAATGTAGAAAATAAAATAAAAGATTCTATTATATTAGGATTAGATACAGTAGTTTATGTAGATAATAAAATATTAGAAAAACCAAAATCAATAGAAGAAGCAAAAAATAATATAAAAATAAGTACAAATAAAACAACTAAAGTAATAACTGGTATAACTTTAATAAATCAAATAAATGGCGAAATAGTAAACGATTATCAAGAAACACTTATAACTCTAAGAAATATTGATGATATAGACATAGAATATTATATAAAAAATGAACCAGATATTATGTATGCTTCAGGTTTTATAATAGAAACAATAATGTCTAATTTTATAGAAAATATAAATGGTAGTTATTATAATATTTTAGGTATACCAGTAGAAAAAATATATAATTATTTATTAAATTGGAATATACACTTAAAGGATTTAGATTAATATGTTAAAAAAAGTATATATAGAAATAACTAATGACTGTAATTTATCATGTTCATTTTGTATAAAAAATAAAAGAAACAAAAAATATATGTCATTTAATGAATTTAAAATTATATTAAACAAACTTAATGGATATACAGAATATTTATATTTACATGTATTAGGAGAACCATTACTTCATCCAAAAATAAATGAATTTATAGATTATGCTAGTAAATATTATAAAATTAATTTAACAACAAATGGTTATTTAATTCAAAATATAATTAATAATAAAAATATAAGACAACTAAATATATCATTACAAAGTTATAATGAATTATATAATATTAGTTTAGAAGAATATATGAATAACATATTTAAAACAGTAGATAAATTAAAAAAATATACATATATATCATATAGAATATGGATAAAAAATAAATATACAAAAGATATAATAAATTTAATAAATAAAAAATATGATAGTAAATTAGATATTAATAATTTAAAAAACAACACTACAATTACAAAAAATATATTTATTAGTACTAATGAAGAATTTATATGGCCTGATTTAAATAATGATTACTATAATGAAATTGGTACATGTTATGCTTTAAAAGATCATATAGGTATATTAGTAGATGGAACTTTAGTACCATGTTGTTTAGATAGTAAAGGAATTATAAATTTAGGAAATATATTTGAAGACAATTTAAATGATATTATAAAAAGTGATAGATATCAAAATATGTTAAATGGATTTAAAAATAATAAAAAAATAGAAAACTTATGTAAAAAATGCAAATATATATTGCACCATTAATTTAAAAATGATATATTATATTTAAGGTAGAGATACCTAAAAACAAATTTTACGATTCATGAAAAAACAAGAAACATACTTCTTCCCCAACCCCAAAAATCGTTGGGGGGGGGGGTATAA
>CAKONF010000005.1 GCA_934097015.1 uncultured Bacilli bacterium
GGGGGGGGGGTATAAACAAGAAGTAAAATAAAGTCTTTTTTGTGTGAAAAAACGACAAATTATTTTATATTTATAATATATAATTAGTACTATAGGCCCATGGTAAATTAAATTATAAAAAGATATAATATATTTGTTAAGATATGAAAGGAAGAGTGAAGCAAAATATGAGTAGAAAACAATGGATAACAATAAGTATAACAGGAATTTTTTTAGTACTTTTAATTCTTGTAGGATTAACTTACGCATATTTTCTAACAAGAATAAACGGAAATACAAATGATAAAAGTATAAGTGTATCAACAGCAAACTTAGAATTAAAATATGATGATATAGAACAAGTATTAATAAGTGAAGAGAATGTAGAACCAGGTAAAACATGGACTAAGAAATTTAGTGCAACAAATACAGGAAGTAAAAAAGTAGAGTCATATGGAGTTGCACTAGAGAATGTAATAAATACATTAAAAAGAACAGAAGATTTAGTATATACATTAAATTGTACTAGTAGTTTAGGAACTAATTGTAATAAAGTAGAAGATGAACAAGAGTTTCCAACAATGGGTAAAATACTAATCACAAATTCAATAGAATCAAAAGAAGTACAAAGTTATGAATTAACTATTACATATAAAGAACAAAATATAGATCAAAGTGTAGATATGAATAAACAATTTAGTGCGAAAGTAAATATAGTAAATCCAAGTACATTTAATCCATATGTTGGTTCAATGTTAAATAGTGTGATAATTGAAAGTGCAAAAAATGCAATTGAAGAAAGTGACGCAACAAGAACAACATTTGGTAGTGAAGTGACTGAATTCACATCAATATCAGGAGAAAATGAAAGAGTATTAAATAATGCACCAGATGATTATGGAATAAGTTATTATTTTAGAGGAAATGTAAATGATAACTATGTATCCTTTGCAAATAAAACATGGCGAATAGTCAGAATAAATGGAGATGGAACTGTTAGACTTGTACTAGATGATGTTGCAAAAGATACAAGTGAAAATTTAATAGAAACATCCTTTAATTCAAGTTATAATGATAATGCTGATGTGGGATATATGTATGGAACAGCAGGAAGTACGACATATGATGCAACACATGCAAATAAAAATGATAGTACAATGAAGACTAAGGTAGATAAATGGTATGAAGATAATATAAAAACTAATTATGCAAATTATTTAGAGGATACATTATTTTGCAATGATAAAACACTTGCTTCAAGTGGAATAGGTGGAGTAGAAACCCAATTAGGTTATGGAAAAAATAAAACATATTATTCTTCAGAAGAAAGATTACAATATAGTACAGGAGCAACAGATATTACAACATCAAAACCAACATTCAAATGTGCAGAAAATGCAACAAATACATATTCAAGATATACAGTAAATGAGACAACACTGTTAAATGGAAATAAAACAAATGGAGATTTAAAATATCCAATAGGATTACTTTCAGCAGATGAAGTAGCATATGCTGGAGCATATAAATACGCTCAAACAAATACAAACTATTATTTATATAATTCATTTATAACTTTAGGTTGGAGGCTTTCAACTCCGTTCAGTTTTAATGGTTCGTATGCAAGTGAGTGGTGTGTTGGCTATAAATCTGGTAGAATTACTTATTGTAGTGCAGACGGTTCTTATGCTTTTCGTCCTAGTTTGAATCTAAAAGCTAATGTGATAGTATCAAGTGGAGATGGAACAAAAGAAAATCCATACACAGTTAAATTGGCAAACTAATAAAAAATAAATTATGTCGACACGTTTTGACATATTTTTTATATATAGTAATGTAGTATATAAAACCAGAGCAATTTATTTGTTAGTGCTTACCCAATCATTAAAAATGAGAGGGGATGTATAAGTGAAAAGAATACTTTATTATATTAAAGAAATTTTAAAAAGTATATTTTTGATATATGTTTTGAAAATAATCTATTTCCTCCTACAAAAGGGAGTCTAGATTAACTCCATTAAGCACTAAGTATTTAATTATGTTGTTCTACCTAATATAGTATTATATTATGGTTTGATATTTAACATCATATTTTATCTCTTATTATGTTTATAATAAAAATAAATGTATTAATGTAAAATAAAAGCCGCATAATTAATATGCGTGCCTATACCAAAAACGGGTAGGCATTACAAAATAAAATGCTCTACTTAAATTAATTTTAACATCATGGTAGTGATGTGTCAATAATGAAATTTGTAGAAATTTAAAAATAACTGGGTGATGGCACAGTCGAAAATCCTTATGCTATTAAATAAAAATAAAAGATATAAGAATATTTTTTTCTCTTATATCTTTTTTAGTTGTTTGATGTAGTAGTTGATGTAGCATAATAATTATATAGTGAATTCATATATTTATTGTAGCTAGATTTTAGTTCATCATCTTCTATTTCCATACCTTTGTCTTTTCTTAATTCTTTTAATGCTGTTATAGAAATTGTTTTATCTTCATTTACTTTCTTTTCTGCTAATGTTTTAATTATGTCTTCTTTAACATCTTTTAATTCTTTTTTATCATATTCTTTAGTTTTCTTAATTATATGATATCCATATGATGTTTTTACTGGTTCTTTAGTATATTCATTTACTTTTAAAGCATATGCTGCTGTTTCAAAAGATTCTTCCATATCACCTTTATTAAATTTTCCTAAAGCTCCACCTTTATCTTTATTAGAATCATCTTTAGAATATTTTTTAGCAAGTTCTGTAAAATCTTCTCCATTATCTAATTTTTTAATAACTTCTTCAGCTGTTTTTTTAGCTTTTTCTTCTGCTTTAGTTTTTTCTTTATCTGTTGCATCATCACTAACATCTACAGTTATTAATATATGACTAGCTTCAATGTCACCAACTATGTCAGTATCATAATAAGATTCTATTTCTTTATCCGTTACTTGTTTTTTAGCATAATCATCAGTAGCTAAATCTCTTAAATAATTAAGTTCAATATATTCTTTGAATTCCTTTATAGTTTTATAACCATAATAGCTGTTTATTGCATTTAATAATTCTTCTTCTGAATCATAATTCTTTTTTAAATTTTTAATTTGTTCATCAGCATAATCTTCAGCGTCATTCATTTTATCTTTATAATCATTAAATAATATTTCTTTATCTATCATGTCTAATAATATACTTATTGCATATCTATCTTTTAATTTATCATATAAAGAATCTACACTAATACCATCTAATTTTTTAAATTTAACAACAGCTTCTTCTCCGTTCTTTAATTTAGATACTTTTCCACAACCACACATTGTTAAAACAATTAATATAGCAATTAAAATTTTCTTTTTCAAATCTATCTTCCTTTCTTTTAATTACAAATTATATTATATCTTTTAATTCATAAAAATACAATAAAAATACTCACAAAAATACTCTTTTTGCCATAAAATAAAGTGAGTAATGAAAAGGAGGGGTTTTATGAACCGCGGAGGATGCTGTGCTAATAATGGTGGCGTTTCTGCTGCTGCATTCATATTAGTACTATTTATTTTATTAATTATCATAGTAGGGGCTTTCATTTAAGGAGGGATTATATATGAATAAATCAACTTGTACAAGTGCAAGCACTAGATGCAATGATAATAATAGATTTGGTGATTTTTTCATCATATTAGTACTATTTATATTACTTGCAATTATTGTTAGTGCTGTATTTACTTATTAAAGAGGGAAACCTCTTTTTTTTTAATGTTATATATGCTAGAATGTATATAGAATAGAAGGTGTTAATATGTTTGGTAATATATTAAAAATATATGATGATCATGTTATTATTGAAAATAACTCTAATGTAATAGATACTAATTATTTAAATTTATATGTTATATTTAGTGATAATGATAAGAAAGTTGTTGGAGAGATTATTAATATAGAAATAGATGTTATTGATATATTATTAATTGGTATTATAAATAATAATGAATTTGTTAGTGGTTTAGTTAGAAAACCTAATTTAAGTGGTGGATGTAGAGTAATATATAAAAGTGAATTAGAATTAATACTTGGTAATCAAGATTTAGATAATGTAGATTCTTTTTATATAGGTAAGAGTTTGGTATATGATGGATTTAATATTACTAGTAAATTTAATAATTTCTTTTCTAATCATTTTGCTGTTATTGGTAATACTGGTAGTGGTAAAAGTTGTACTTTAACAAGATTATTACAAAATATTTTTTATAAAAGTGCATCTAATATGCCTAAGGGAGCACATATTGCTTTATTTGATGTTTATGGAGAATATAATAAAGCTTTTATGAGTTTAAATAATATTGATGGAATGGGTTTTAAGAATTATAGTACTAAAGTTGATTTAAGTGAAGGAGAAATTGTTAATGTTCCTGCATACTTTTTAAGTGTTGATGACTTAGCTTTATTACTTGATGTTAGTAGTCCTAATCAATTACCTATTTTAGAAAAAACTTTAAAATTGGTATATATATTTAAAAATACTGATTCTAATGTTAGTAAATATAAAAATGATATTATTGCTAGTTGTTTATTAGATATATTAACTAGTGGTAGAACTAGTACTCAGATAAGAGATCAAATAATTGCTGTTTTATCTAGATATAATACTGAGACTTTGAATTTAGAAACAGAAATAGCACAACCTGGTTATACTAGAACAATTAGACAATGTTTAAATATAGATCAACAAGGAAAGATGAACTCAGTACAATATGTTGTTGATTTATTAGAACAATATAAAAAATTAGATTTGGGTACAATAAAAGGTATTCCTAATTTTGTATATAGTTTAGATGATATATATTATGCTATGGAATTTGCACTTATAAGTGAAGGTGTTTTAAAGAGTGATAAAATGTATGATTTATATAATCAACTTAAAGTTAGATTACAACAGATAATTAATAGTGATTATAAAGATTATTTTAAAGTTGGAGAGTTTGTTTCTAAAGGAGAGTATGTTAGAAGTTTGTTTAAGGGTTCTAGAAATTATCAAATAATTAATTTTAATTTGAATTATATTGATGAAAGAATGGCTAAGAAATTAACTAAAATATTGTCTAAAATGTTTTTTGATTTTGCAACTAGTTTAGATGATAGAGGTACATTTCCAATACATATTATTTTAGAAGAGGCTCATAGATATGTTCAAAATGATAATGATATTAATATATTAGGATATAATATATTTGATAGAATAACTAAAGAGGGTAGAAAATATGGTGTAATACTTGGTATGATTACTCAAAGACCTAGTGAGTTATCTGTTACAAGTTTAAGTCAATGTTCTAATTTTGTTGTTTTGAGAATGTTTTATCCAGATGATTTAAATATGATTAAATCTATTACGAGTAATATTAGTGATAGTACTTTTGAAAAGTTGAAATCTTTTTTACCTGGTAATGCTTTAGTATTTGGTACTTCATTTAAATTACCTTTACTTGTTAAAGTTGATTTACCTAGTCCTATGCCAGAAAGTACTAGTGTTGATATAAGTGATAAGTGGTATAAATAGAATATTAGATTATTCTATTTTTTTGTTATAAAAAAAACGGAACAATGTTCCGAATTTATTAAGCTGCTTTTTCAGTTTTTTTGCTAGCTTTTCTTATAGTTCTAGCTTCTCTAGCAGTTAATTTAACTTTTTCTCCATTTATTGTATATGTTTGAATATTTGGATTTTGTCTCATTTTTGTAGCATTTAAAGCATGAGATCTTTTATTACCAAATAAAGGTTTTTTAGTTGTAACTTTTGTTGCCATTAGTTTTCCCTCCTTAATAAGAATTCTAGTCAAGTTTATCATAAAAAAAATGCAAAGTCAAATAAAATAGGGTATATTTTATGTTTTTAAGCTAATTTTAGTATTTATAGACGATATTTATCTTATTTTGGTGATATACAAAATTGACTAAAACGAACAAATGTGTTATAATTTATGTGTAATTAGGGGGAATAAATATGGAAGTGTTATCACATAGAGCTAATTCTTTAGTTAGCAAATATTTAAATATTAGAGAAAAATTAATGCAACTTAATTATTTAAGTAATAATAAACTTGTTGATGGTGTTGAACTCGATTTTAATTTAAGTAAAGATGGTAAGTTTGTATTATCTCATAGTAATTATTTTTGTAATAAACCTTTAAGTTATTATAATATGGATGAGTTAAGAAAAAATGGATTTATATCATTAGAAGATCTTTTAAATGTAATTTGTGATGAATTAAAAATATTAGTTGATTTTAAAGTACCTTTAAATGAAGAAACAAAAAAATATTATGATAGTTTATTTGATGTTTTAAAAAATTCTAAGAATAAAATATTATTACAAAGTTTTAAAAAGAATTTAATTATGTATTTATTAAATAAAAAAGATAAGATTAGTAATGTTGATGTTGGTATTGTAATTAATTTTTTTAAATCATATGGATATAATTTAAGTGATTTAAAAGATTTTAAGGATGTGGATTTTATTTCATTATCTTCAGAACATTTTGAAAATAATTTTATGAAAAAAAATTATAAGTATTATAGAGATATTTTTCCTAATGCTTCACAATATGCTTGGATTTGGAGTCCACCTTATATTGAAACAAATAAACGTTATGAAAAATATATTAGTTGTGGTGTAGATGGAATAATTACTAATTATCCAGAAAAAGTAAAAAAATTAAGTAATAGGGGGTAGTTTTATGAAAAAATGTATGAGTTTAGAAGAATCTTATGAAAAATTAGAGATTGCTTCAAAAAAATTAATTGAATTATTAGCAGTTATTGTTGAATCTTCTGATGTTAATAAAATTAATTTTGTTGGTATTGGTAATTCAATAGCAGCTGGTTGGTCTGCAATTGATAACAATGTTAATCCATGGGTTAATAAATTAGAACCATTTATTAAAAATGAAGCGAATAAAGTGGGTATAGATGTTGGTTTTGCTAATTTTTCTCTTGCTTCAGATAATTCTAATAAAGAAATATATGATTTTATCAAATTAAATCCATCACTAACTGATGTTAAAGAAAAATTTATTTATTCTTTTGATAAATGGAAAAAAGAATTTGATAATACTTTATTTCAAAATTATGTTAATAAAGATATTGCTGTTTCTTTTTATAAAGATAGTAATACTAAATTAAAAGATTATTATAATAATGATTCTTTAACTATTACTTCTGTATTTTCTTCTACTGGTAAAATACTTGAAGATATAACTTCACTTTTCGATAAACAAAAGTTTAATAATGTTATTAAAAGTGAGATGTATTACTTAAAAATGATAGATCTGTATATTAAATTACTATCAAATAAATCTATAGTTATTAATGGTAATTTTCCTCATATATCAAATAAATATTTATCTTTTTTGAATAATATTATTGATAATTTTAATAGAAGTATTAGTGATGTGTGTGTGAATAATCATAATATAGAATATTTTGATAATATTTATTTGGATTTTGCTATGAAATATAATAATAAAATTAAATTTGATAATCATCCATCAATTGCATGGCAATATACATCTTTGTATTACTATTTGATGTTTGTTATTAGAGTTTTATCAGAAAATACATATAATAAGAAAATTGAAGTTGATAAAAGTAAACAAAAAGTTTTAAGGTAAGTTATGAAAAATATGTCTATTAATTTAAAAAGTTATGATATTTTAATAAAGAATAATTTAGATGATATAAAAAAGTCTTTTATACAGTATTTTGGTGATAAATATCGAGATGTTATTGAAGAAAGAATAAATTCAATAATGTTTTGTTGGTATAAACATCCTTTATTAGACTCTTTTTGCAATAAATATTTTAAAAATATTGATAATAAATTAATAGATAATAAAAATAATGAGATAATTGGTTCTACTTATGATATAAAAGAATATAAGAATTTATTAGAAAATATGTTAGATGTTAATAAAAATATTTTAGGATCTAATATTGAGTTTTGTATAGGTGATGAAATAAAGAGTTTTGTTCTTTTTCCATGTATTTTATGTAATGATAAAAATTTAATTCATGAAATAGAGCATGTTGTTGTATTTCAAGCACTTTGTTATGTTGAAGATAAAAAATATTGGATTTCAAAGAGTGGATTACGTATACAAACTAAAGAAGAAATGTTTTTTGAAGAATTAATTAATGAAAGAAGTGCTATAGATATAACAAAAATATTTCATGATATGAAATGTACTGTTTTAGAGAATGATGGATATATAAAAATAAGTAATGTATATGATGATTATTTAGGATTAATAGATATGTTTTATAACAAGTATTCTAGTGTTTTAAAGATAGCTAGGATTACTGATAATTATAATTTGTTATATAAATATGTAGATAAAGATATTTTTAAACAGTATGTTTGTTTTATATATAAATTGTATGAAGAAAATAAAAAGATAGATGATAATGATATTTTAATTGCAAAAAAATATGTTATGGATATGAAAAAAGATGGGGATAAAAAACTTAAACTAGTTAAAGACTAGTTTTTATTATATAATAAATATATGTGGAGGTATTATATGAATTATATTAATTTAGGAATAGTTTTAGATTATACATTACTTAATAGTTTAATTAAAGTTGATAGTTTAATAGAGTATGGAAATAAAAATAATATTAAAGTATTTGGTATATTAAATGATAATTTATATAGTACTATGGAGTTTTATACTAAATGTAAGAGTAATAATATAAAACCTATTATTGGTTTAATAAAAAAAATAGATGAATTGGAATATTATTTATATCCTAAAAATTATGATGGTTTAAAAGATTTATTTAATGATAGGTTTTATACAGATAATATAGTATGTGTAATTCCATATAAGTCTAAAGAATTATATAATAAGATTAATATTAAAAATAAATATATTGGTTATGTAAATAAAGATGAGTTAAAAAATAGTTTAAGTATTACTAATAATGTTTTGTCTATAAATAAAGTTTATAGTATAGATAAAGAGAGTGCTAAGTATGTTAATTATTTACATATGATAGATAAAGGTTTAACTATAAGTGATTATAGTTTTATAGATTATATTAATAATGTACTTGATGTTAATCATGATGAATTTGATACTAGTACTACTATTAAGTTTAGTGAATTAATAAATATTGAAATTAATTCTAATAAAAAATATATTCCTAAGTTTTGTGATGATAGCTCTATGTTTTTAACTAATTTATGTAATAAAGGTTTAAGTAAAAGATTAAATAATAATGTTAGTAAAGAATATATTGATAGATTAAATTATGAACTTAAAGTTATTAATGATATGGGTTATGTAGATTACTTTTTAATTGTTTATGATTATGTTAAATTTGCTAAACAGAATGGTATTATGGTTGGTCCTGGAAGAGGAAGCGCCGCTGGTAGTTTAGTTAGTTATACACTTGGAATTACTGAAATAGATCCTATAAAATATAATCTTCTTTTTGAAAGATTTTTGAATCCTGAAAGAATAACTATGCCTGATATTGATATAGATTTTGATGCTACTAAAAGATATAAAATAATTGATTATGTTGTTTCAAAATATGGTAGAGATAAAGTAAGTAATATAATGACTTATGGAACATTAGGGAGTAAACAAGTATTAAGAGATGTTTCTAAATGTTTAGAAGTTGATAATAAAATTATTGATAGATTAAGTAATTTTATTGAAGCTAAAAAGACTTTAAAAGAAAATTTAAATGATAATGTAAAAAAGATGTTAGAACAATATAGTAATTTAAAAAATGCTTATTATGTTGCAATGAAATTAGAAGGTATTAAAAGACAAATTGGTACTCATGCTGCTGGTATAGTTATTAGTAGTGAAAAATTAACAAATATAATTCCTATTATAAAAAATGATAATAGTTATTTAACTGGATATACTATGGAGTATTTAGAAGAATTAGGTCTTTTAAAAATGGATTTTCTTGCTATTAAAGATTTAACCATATTAGATAGTATTATGAAATCTATAGAGGGTAAGTTAGGAAGAAAGATTAATATCCATTCTATACCTTTAAATGATAGAAAAACATATATTGAGTTTTCTAAAGGTAATACTAGTGGCGTTTTTCAATTTGAAAGTAGTGGTATGAAAAATTTCTTAAGAAAATTAAATCCTAGTGATTTTTCTGATTTAATTGCTGCTATTGCTATATTTAGACCTGGACCTATGGCTAATATAGATAATTATATTGCTAGAAAAACTGGAAAAGAAAGTGTAGATTATATTAGTGACGATTTAAAGCCTATTTTGGAAAGTACATATGGAATAATAATTTATCAAGAACAAATAATGCAAATACTTTCTACTATGGCACGTTATACATTTGCTGAAGCTGATTTGATAAGACGTGCTATAAGTAAAAAGAAAATGAATATCATAGAAGAAGAAAGAAATAAATTTATTAATAAATCAATTTTGAATGGTTATGATAAAGATACTACTGAAAGAGTATATGATTTAATTATTAAATTTGCTAATTATGGTTTTAATAAAAGTCATTCAGTTGCTTATGCTTTAATAGGTTATGAAATGTGTTTTTTAAAAACTCATTATCCTATATATTTTTATGAATCTTTATTAAATTATAATATTGGTAGTGATATAAAGACTAAAGAGTATTTAGATTGTTTAAAGAGAATGAATATTAGTATATGTAAACCTGATATTAATTTAAGTGGTAGCAAATACAAAGTTGTAGATGATAAAATTTTATTACCATTTAATATTATTAAGAGTATTGGAACTAATGTTAGTGATATTATTGTAAAATCAAGAGATGAGGGATTTAAAGATTATTTTGATTTTGTAAAAAAAGTAATGGGAAATGGTATAGGAAGAAAGACTATAGAACTTCTTATTATGTCTGGTTGTTTAGATTCTTTTGGTGTTAATAGACATACTATGATTTTTAATTTAGATAATGCAATTGATTATAGTGAACTTGCAAGTGGTGTAGATGATATGTTTGTTAGTGTACCTGACTTAGAAAATAAAGAAGAGTATGATAGTGAAGAACTTGTTAATTATGAAAAAGATGTTTTTGGTTTTTACTTATCAGATCATCCTATTGTTAAATATAATAATAGTATTAAATTAATAGACCTTAAAGAATTTTTTGATAAATCTGTTAAATTATATTTGTTAGTAGATGAAATGATGAAAATAAAGACTAAAGATGATGCAGATATGGCATTCTTAGTATGTAGTGACGAGACTGACAATGCAGATTTGATTGTATTTCCTAATAAATTTAATTTATTAAATGATATTAAAATAGGAGATATAGTTAATGTTTATGGTAGAGTAGAAAAAAGATATGATAAATATCAAATATTAGTTAATGATATAAAGAAAGTTTATAAATAGAGTATTGTTATTCTATTTATTTTCTTTTAAAATATTATATAATATAGTTATTGGTGATGTGATATGAAGAAAAATAATATGATATTATTTATAGAATATTTTATTAGTTTATTTTATTTAGAATTATTATTTAGAATTTTTGGGATACATAGTTTTAATGTTAAGAATTTGTATACTATGTTATATTTAATTTTTATATCATTTGTTTTAGTATTTATAAATAAATTATTATATAAAAAAGGTAGTTTAGTTAATAAAATAATTTTATTTATAATATGCTTTTATTTTAGTTTAGAAATAGTATTTAAGAAAATATTTAATATATATTTTTCTATAAGAAGTACTGGAATGGCTGGTAATTTAAATAGTTTTTATAAAGAAATGTTTAATTATATATACCATAATTTTATATATATATTTATAATGTTTATTCCTTTTATATTTATTTGTTTTTTTGGTAAATATATTAAATATAATAAATTTAGTAGAAAAAATATTGTTTTATATTTAGTACTTATATTAAATAGTTATAATATATTTAATTTAAGTGTTATGCTAAATAAGAGTTTAAATAATTTATATTATAATGTTGATAATAGTAATTTGTATAAAGAATATGTTGGTGTTATTCCAAGTACATTACTTGATATTAAAAGAAGTATATTTGGCTTTGAAGAAGAGGTTATTAGTGTTAATAAAGATATAGAAGTTGTTAAATATGATAAAAATATAATTGATATAAATTTTGATAAATTAATTAGTGAAGAGACTGATAAAACAATACTTAGTATGCATAATTATTTTAAGGATGAAAGTGGTACTAATAAGAATAAGTATAGTGAATATTTTAAAGATAAGAATTTGATTTTATTTATGGCAGAGAGTTTTAATTCTATTGCTGTTAGGGAAGATTTAACTCCTACTTTATATAAGTTAGTAAATAATGGATTTGTTTTTAATAATTTTTATAGTCCAGTCGTATTTAGTACTATTGGTGGAGAATATCAAGAATTAACTGGTTTATACCCAAATATAGAGTTATTAGGAAAAGTGTGGAGAAATGGTAATAACAGTTATAACTGGGGAATTGGAAATAGATTTAAAAGTTTAGAATATAAAACTTATGCTTATCATGATAATCAATATGATTTTCAAAATAGAAATAAATATTTAAAATCTATAGGATTAGATAATTACATTGGTTGTGGTAATGGTTTAGAGAAAAGAATAGATTGCAATGTCTGGCCAGAAAGTGACGTTGATATGATAGATAGTACTGTAGATGATTATATTAATGATGATAAATTTTTTGTTTATTATGCAACTGTAAGTGGTCATATGGATTATAATTTTGGAAATAATATTGCAAATAAGAATAAAGAATTAGTTGATGATTTAGATTATAGTTTGGAAAGCAAAGCATACCTTGCAACGCAAATTGAACTTGATAGGGCATTAGAGAATTTAATAAATAAATTAAAAAAGAGTGGTAAATTAGATGATACAGTTATTGCATTAGTTGGAGACCATTACCCTTATGCTTTAAGTTTAAATAGTATAAATGAACTTTCTGATTATGAAAGAGATAATTTATTTACAATAAATAAAAGTAATTTTATATTATGGAATAATAAAATGGATAAAGTAAATGTGGATAAAGTTGGAAGTCAAATTGATGTACTTCCTACTATATATAATTTATTTGGTATAGAATATGATTCTAGACTTATAATTGGTAAAGATATACTAAGTGATAGTTTTGGATTAAGTATATTTAATAATTTGAGTTGGATAAGTGATAAGGGACAATACAATAGTATTACTGGTAAGTTTACTGGTGATGGGAATCAAGAGTATGTTTCAAATATGAATAATATAGTTCAAAATAGAGTTAGTATGAGTAAATATTTGATTAAATATAATTATTATGATTTAATAACAAAAAAAGTTGAGGAATAACTCAACTTTTAATTTTGCTATCTATTATAGAATTCAACGATTAGTGATTCATTAATATCAGCATTTAATTCATTTCTTTCTGGTAATCTTAAATAAGTACCTGTTAATTTTTTATTATCAAATTCTACATATGCAGGAGTTTTGATATTTAATTCAATAGTATTTAATATAGCTTTATGTTCTTTACTATTTTCTTTAACAGATATTACATCACCAGGTTTACAAGTATAACTTGGAATATCAACTTTTACTCCATTAACTAAAATGTGTCCGTGATTAACTATTTGTCTAGCTCCACGTCTAGTAGTTGAAAGTCCCATTCTATAAACTATGTTGTCTAATCTACTTTCAAGAAGTTTTAAGAAGTTTTCACCAGCTATACCTTTCATTTTAGAAGCTCTATCAAAAGTTCTTCTAAATTGTTTTTCATTTAAACCATACATAAATCTAACTTTTTGTTTTTCTTGTAATTGGATACCATATTCACTAACTTTTTTACGTCTACCAGTTCCATGCATACCAGGAGCGTATGGACGACGAGCTAATTCTTTACCATTTTCTAAAGTAGAAAAACCAAGTCTACGAGATTTCTTGTATTGAGGTCCAGTATATCTTGACATAATTATCTCCTTTCTAATTATTACTTAAAGACATTTTAAATTATTAATAGGGTGTTATTTATTCGTTCACTTTGGCAGCAAGCTACTAGCAACTAGAAATAAACACATTATTAACATTTAAAATAAACTGCCACTAAGCAATCAATATTATACACATAGAAAATGTTGTTGTCAAATAAATTTGACATAAATAACTTTATAATATATACTATGTAATCAGTTAAGGGGATTATTATGAAAAATGTAGATGAAGTAGTATCTTATTATATAAAAGATGTTTATAAAATTGTTGATCAAAAATTTAGTTTTATAAAAAATAAAAAAGATATATATAATATAGCAATTGAGAAATTATATTATTTGATATTGAGATATTATAATGAAGATTATACAGAAAGCGAATTTAAATGTAATATATTAAATAATTATTTGTATAAATTAGTATTATATGATGCAATTAAAAATATAGATATTTTCCAATTATATAGTGATAAAGTTGCCTTAATAAATTTTGTAGAAGAAAAAATAAAAAGTAAAAAGTGCTTGGATTTATTAAAGTGGACTAAATCAAATAGTAAATATTTAGAAAATCAAATTGTATATGATGAAGAATATAATGCATTTTCTAAAATAGAATTTGATGATGAAGTTAGATATATTTTAAGTTTTTTAAATGATGATAGAGCAAGTGAAATAGTGTATAGATATATTATTTTAGAAGAAACTTATGATGAGATAGGTAAGAGATTTAATTTATCAAAACAAACTGTTTTTAATATATTTAATAAATCTATAGATATATTACGTAATGTTTTTGCTAATAGAAAAGTTAAGAAAAATAATTTATTAAAAGGTTTAGCTCATAGTATTAATATGACTTTTACAAGTTTATGTAAATTATTAGATATAGTTCCAAGTAGTGTAGAAAATAGTATGAAAGAATATATAAGGTATTCTGATAAGTTATTGCATAATTTATGTGAGTATTTTAATTTAAGTGAAGATGAAATATTAATGTTAAGAAAAATATGTTATAGTGGATTATATAGTGATGGAGAAGTATTAGAATTAATAAAAGGATATACAAAAAATCATGATGATAGATATAATAATATTGTTTTTGATGAATTTGAGAAAAGAAAGAGCTATAGTTTAGCAAAATAGAGTTAAAAATGTTTGACAATGAGTTTATTATTTGATAATATACTTATGTTTGTAAGTGTTCTTATAAACCGCATTGAAAAGGTTTTAAAACATATTTTGTTGCCTTAAGAGCGAGTCCTAAAAAATATATAGAAGGGAGTAAAAGAATATGAAAGCTATATTTAAAACTGGTGGTAAACAATATTATGTTTCTGAAGGAGACGTTATTTATGTTGAAAAATTAGAAGTTGAAGCAGGAAAAGATATTGAATTTACTGATGTATTAATGGTTGGAGAAAAAGTTGGTACTCCAACAGTTAGTGGTGCTAAAGTTGTTTGTACTGCTGAAAAAAATGGTAAAGCTAAGAAGGTTGTTGTATTTAAATATCATCCAAAGAAAAAATATCGTAAGACTCAAGGTCATAGACAACCATATACTAAATTAGTTGTTAAGAAAATAGTTGGTTAATAATGATTAAAGTAATTAAAAAAAATGAAGTAATAGAAATTAATGGACATGCAAATTATGATGAATTTGGTAAAGATATTGTGTGTGCTAGTGTAAGTAGTGTTGTTATGACTACTGTTAATTCTATTATGAATATAGATAATTCATCTATTAGTTATGTGGATGATGGAGATAAAATTATTATTAAAAAACTAAATGATAATAATATTGTTGATAAACTTTTAAATACAATGATACTTATTTTAAAGGATTTAGAAAAACAATATAAAAAAAATATTAAAGTTGAGAGTGAGGAATGAAAATGTTATATTTAAGTTTAAACATTCAACGTTTTGCTCATGTTAAAGCACAAGGTTCAACACATAATGGCCGTGATAGTGAAGGTAGAAGATTAGGAGCTAAAGCTAGTGACGGTGAAACTATAAATGCTGGATCTATTATATATAGACAAAGAGGAACTAAGATTTATCCTGGTAAAAACGTTGGTATGGGTAAAGATCATACATTATTCGCATTAGTTCGTGGTGTTGTAAGATACGAAAGATGTGGAAGAGATAAGAAAAAAGTTAGTGTATACGAAGCTTAATTAGATATCATCTTATGATGATATTTTTTCTTGATAAAGATTATTTAATTTAGTAAAATGATTGTGAGGTGTTAATATGCGTTATAATAAAGTAGTTAATGCAGATAAAATAATTAATAGTAGTAGCTATTTAGTAAAGAGTCCTGAAATGTATAAAAATAAATGGAGAAATGTATTTGGAAATAATAATCCTATATGTTTAGAACTTGGAATGGGTAGAGGTAGTTTTATAATTGGAATGGCTAAAAAATATCCTAATATAAATTTTATAGGACTTGAACTTGATGTTAATCAAACTGCTACTGCTGTAAAGAATACAAGTGGAATGAAACTTGATAATTTAAAAATGATATGTGCTGATGCAAATAATATAATAAATTATTTTGGTAAAGAAATAGATACAATATATTTAACTTTTTCTGAACCTTGGCCTAAAAAACAAGATGAAAAGAAAAGATTTACTTCAATTAATTATTTAAAATTATATGATAGAATATTTAAGAAGAATAAACATATTATATTAAAAACTGATAATAAAATATTATTTCAATCTGGATTAGAAAGTTTGAGTAGCTATTGGTATACATTTGATGTAGTTAGTTTAGATTTGCATAATGATGAAAGAAATATAAAAAATGTAATGACTGATTTTGAAATGCAATATTATAAAGAACATAGACAGATATATTATTTAGATGCTTCTTTTAAAAATTAAAAGTATTTAATTAGTAATACTTTTTTTTAATGATAAATTATGATAAAATTTTCTTAGTAAGGTGATGTTATGGGAAAGTGTGATTTTTTAAAAAACTCTATTATTGCCTATAGGGGTATATATAATAACATAACTATATATGAAAATAGTTTAGAATCTATTATGTATGCTGTTAAAAATAATTTAAGTGTTAGTATAGATGTTAGATATACTAATGATGAAATTATAGTGTTTAGTGATAAAGATGGTACTAGATTATTAAAATTAAAAGATAATATAAATACTTTAAGTAAAGAAGAATTAGATTATATAAGTGGGTATAGTATTCCTAAATTAGTTGATGTTTTAAATAATATTGATGGTAAAGTACCAGTATTAATAAATATTTATGATAATGATAAAGTGTTTAGAAATACATTAAATAAGATATTAGATAATTATAAAGGAAAGTTTTTGATATTAAGTGATGATATAGATGTAATAAAGTATTATAAAAAAAAGTATGTAGTAGGGCTTAATATTGAAGATAAGAATATTAAATATTTAGATAAGAATTATGATGTTGATGTTATTAATATTAAATATAATATTTTAGACAAGAGAGAAATTAATGTTTTAAAAGATGATTATTATGTTATTGGTAGTGTGATAAATAATAGAAAAGATGCTGAATATTATATTAAAATATTTAATAATTTGATTATTGATAATGTTGAGGAGGTATTTAAATGATAAAGACTTTTACAGGACCTATGTTTAGTGGTAAGACAACTGCTCTTTTATCTACTTATTTTAAGATGTGGAATAAAAAGAATATAATGTGTTTTAAACCTAGAATTAATACTAGAGATGATGGTATAAAATCTAAAGATATTAAAGAGAATGTAGATGCTATATTAATTGATGATCTAAGTGATATATTAGAACATATAAAAAAGAATACTAGAACTATATTTATTGATGAAGGTAATTTTTTGAAAGGGGATGTTAGTGTTTTAACAGATTTAAGTATTGATAAGAATATTGATATTTATGTATGTGGGTTAAATATGACAAGTGAACAAAAACCTTTTGGAATAATGCCTAATATACTTAGTGTTAGTGATGAAATTGAAATATGTAAAGGATATTGTACTGAATGTAATAGACCTGCTAGTTATACGTATTTTGAGGGTGGTAAGGATAGTGATATAGTTGTTGGTGATAGTGGATATATTACTTTATGTGAAGATTGTTTAAGAAAAAGGAGAAAGAATAATGAGTAGAGGTAAATTGATTGTAATTGAGGGAACAGATTGTAGTGGAAAAGAAACTCAAGCTAAGATGTTGTTAAATAGATTAAAAAGTGATGGAGTTAAAATTGAAGAAAGAGCATTTCCTATGTATGATACTCCTACGGGTAAAATAATTGGTGGTGCACTTTTGGGGAAGAGTCATATAGGAGAATCTGTTTTTTCTAATGTAAGTAAATTAAATCCTAAGGTTGCTGCACTTTATTATGCTGCTGATAGACTTTATAATATTGATGAAATAAATAAAATGCTTGATAGTGGTATAAATGTTATATTAGATAGATATGTTGAGAGCAATATGGGACATCAAGCTGGTAAATTAAAAGATAAACAAGAAAAGTTAGATATGATGAATTGGTTGGAAAGTCTTGAATATGATTTGTTAGAACTTCCTAGACCAGATATGGTATTGTTTTTGTTTATGCCATATCAATATACTATTGAACTTAGAAATAAACGTGGAGAAGCACCTGATGAAGTTGAAAAAGATGTAGAATATTTACATAATGCTGAAGAAACATATAGTTTAATGGCTAGCAAATACGATTATAAAGTGATTTATTGTGTTGAAGATGAAAGAATAAGAACAATTGAAGAAATAAATAATGATGTTTATGAATATGTTAAAGATAAGTTAAAATAGTTTTGACTTATTCTTTTTTATATAATATTATATTTTTGGTGGTTATATGAAATATGTTTTAATAACTGGTGGAAGTCAAGGACTAGGTAAAAGTCTTGTAAATGTTTTTGCTAGCAATCATTATAATGTTGTTATTGGTTATTTAAGTAATAGAGATAATGCATTAAAATTATGTGAAGAAATTAATAGTAAATATAATGTAAATTGTGTTGCAAAGAAAATTGATATTACTTGTAAAGATGATGTAAAAGCTATGTTTAATGAATTTGATATAGATATTTTAATAAATAATGCTAGTTTGTCTATGGATAATTATATTGAAGATAAAAGTTTTGAAGAATTTATGAAAGTTGTTGAAGTTAATTTAGGCGGTACTTATATGATGTGTAAGTATGCTAAAAATGTTAAAACTATTGTTAATATTAGTAGTAAAGATGGTATTGATACTTATAGTCCTATTAGTTTAGATTACTCCAGTAGTAAAGCAGGTATTATTAATTTATCTCGTAATTTAAGTTTATATTATAAAGATAAAAAAATAATTTGTATCTGTCCTGGTTGGATTAATACAGAAAGTGTAATGAATATGAATCCTCTTTATTTGAGTAATGAAATGAAAAGAATAAGACAGAATGAACTTTTGGATAAAGATTATATTGCTAAGAAGATTTTTGAGGTAGTAACTGGGGATGTAGAAAGTGGAAGTGTTATAGAAATATGAATAAAGAAGATATAATTAAGTTAATAAATGAATGTGAAAATGAATTAAAAAGTGAATTTGATAAAGTAGATAAAATATGTGAAGAAAATACTTTTAAAGTGATGGATGTTTTTAGAAATAATAATGTTAGTGAAGTTCATTTTAATAGTACTACAGGGTATGGATATGGTGATACAGGTCGTGATGTTGTTGAAAAAGTATATAGTGATATATTTCATACAGAAGCTAGTTTAGTTAGAAATCAATTTATTAGTGCATCTCATGCTTTGTGTGTATGTTTATTTGGATTATTAAGACCTGGAGATGTTATGTTATCTATCAGCGGTACTCCATATGATACATTACATGAAGTAATTGGTATAAAAGAGAATGATAGTAGTTTAATTAGTTTTGGTGTTAAATATGAAGAAATTGATTTAATTAATGATGATTTTGATTATGATAAGATAAGGTTTGCTTTAAAAAATAAAAAGTATAAATTAGTACATGTACAAAGAAGTAAAGGTTATAGTACTAGAAAGAGTTTAGTTATTGATAAGGTTAAAAGAGTTATAGACTTAATAAGAAGTGTTGATAAAGATGTAATTATTATGGTTGATAATTGTTATTGTGAATTAGTTAGTAATTTGGAACCTAGTGATGTTGGTGCTGATGTTGTAGTTGGTTCTTTAATAAAAAATTTGGGTGCTGGAATATGTAATAATGGTGCTTATATTGTTGGAAAGAAGAAGTATATTGGATTATGTGCTGAAAGATTAACTTTGCCAGGAGAGGGAATTGATGTTGGACCTAGTTTAGGTGCTAATAAAGATTTTTTGAAAGGATTATTTTTTGCTCCTAGTGTTGTTAGAAGCAGTTTAAAGGTTTCAATATTAACTAGTATGGTATTAGAAAAATTAGGATATAATGTAGAACCTAGATATAATGAAGAAAGAGCAGATATAGTAGAAAATGTAATATTTAATGATAAGGATAAATTAATAAAATATGTACAAGGAATACAAAATGGAAGTGCTATAGATTCAAATGTTTTACCAATTCCAGTAAAAACACCTGGCTATGATGATGAAGTTATTATGGCTAGTGGTGCATTTACACAAGGTTCAAGTATTGAAATGAGTTGTGATGGTCCTATTAGAAGTCCATATATTGCTTATCAACAAGGTGGATTAACTTATGAAACTGGAAAGTATACTTTAATATGTGCTATAGATTATTTATTGAATAAGTAGTTTTGTAGTCGAAAAAATCAGAAAAAAAGAAAGTTTTTCGAGTGTAGGTCGAAAAACTTTTTGACTTTAATAGTATGTTATTTTATACTTTATCTGATGATGAAGTTGTTAAAAGAGAATTTGGTGCTTATGATAATGTAAATGATAATTATCCAATGTTGGAGAGTAATTAATTTGTTTGATTACTGTTTAATTAATTGAAAGATATAGATATATGTCTTTTTTTTGTGTATAATTAGTTAAGGTGATTGTAGTGCAAAAAGACATTTTTATAAATATAATAATTAATATAAAACAATGTATAAAAAAATTTAAAAATATGATATTAAATTATAAGGTGAATCAGATATGAAACGTTTGTTAAGAATAAGTTTTGATTTGTCATTGTTATCTTTTATACCAATAATATCTTGGCTTTTACTAGGTATAATTATAGATAAAAATTTAATTAATATTTTTACTTTAACTTATCCACTACAATTTTTATATTATATTATTAAATCTATTTTTTCAACTGGAGCAAATATTAGCAAAGAAAAAGATAAAAATAACAATGCTACAATGTCAGGATTACTATTAGGAACAATAGTTTCAACAATTGTTTTTACAATTATATTGTTAAATGTTGATAACTATATAAATTTTATGAATATGGATGTAGAGTTTTATAAAAACTTTACTATTTATTCAATTTTACAATTATATATATGTTTAGAATTTGCTATGATGCAAGATAAATTATATTATGAAGAAAATAATAAATTGGCAAATAAAAATTCTATAATATTTAATTCATTAAATTTTATTTTGTTAATTGGAACTTCTTTGATTATAAAAAATCAAATTGTAATAATAACTATAACTTTAATTCCTTTATTGTTATTTACGATATATGTGTACATAAAAAATAGTAATAAATTTAAATTTGATATAAACGTATTGAAATGTATAAAATATGATTCAGTGGAATTGTTTAACAATGTTGCATTCTTTTTAATATTTTTATTTGGGTTATCAAATGCTTTAGAATATGGTGAGGTTTATGCAACTGCATTAACCTTTATTTCATTAATTACTGATACACAGTGGGATACAGCTGATGCTATTGTGGTAGCTTCTAATATTGATATAAGTAAAAATAAATTTAATTATAAAGAGCATATGAGTAATTCTTATAAATTATTATCAATTTTATTCGGTACAAGCTTATTAATGTTTGTTATCTTATATAATTTTTATGATTTGAATTTTAAAATTACTTTGATTTATTTTTCTTTTGAAATTGTTAATTTTTTAATTTATCCAATATATAGAATTAAAACTTGTTATTTACAATTAGAATATTCAGCATTTATAACAACGTCGAATAAAATAATTGCATCTATAGTTAGAATGTTTATGTCTTTATTGAGGACACCATTTTGTACTGGAATAGGACAAGTGTGTTCCTCTATATATCAATTTATAACTGTTAGTGTATTATTTAATCATAATTATAAAGTAAATAAAGATGGATTTATACAAAAAAACTTGCATAAATGATGATTTATGTGTATAATATCAAATGTAAAAGTTATTTCATGGATTTAATTTACTCCGAATTATATCTATGATATGACGGTTAATAGAAAAATGGAGGTTAATTTTATGGCAGTTACAAAAGAAAGAAAAGCTGAATTAGTTAAAAAGTTTGGTAAAGACGAAAAAGATACTGGTTCAAGTAAAGTTCAAATAGCTATATTAACAGATGAAATTAATGATTTAACTGAACATTTAAAAGTTCATAAACATGATTATCATTCTAAACGTGGATTATTAATGAAAGTTGGTAAGAGACGTAGTTTATTAGACTATTTAAAAAGAACTGATGTAGTTAGTTATAGAGAACTAATTAAAGAATTAAATATAAGAAAGTAGGCACATTATTTTTTGTGTCTTTTTATTTTTTGAAAATATTGATATTTGTAGGAGGTAAAGAATGGATAAAAATGTTTTTGAATTAGATTTTATGGGGAGAAAATTGGTTGTAGAAAATGGAGAACTTGCTAAACAAAGTAATGGTGCTGTATTAGTAAGGTATGGAGATACAGTTGTTTTAACTGCTGCTGTTATGAGTAATAATGTTAGTACTGCAGATTTTTTTCCTTTAACAGTTGTATATAATGAAAAATTATATTCTGTAGGTAAGATACCTGGTGGATTTATTAAAAGAGAAGGTAGACCTAGTGAAAATGCTACATTAGCAGCACGTTTAATAGATAGACCTATTAGACCTATGTTTGATGAAAATTTTAGAAATGAAGTACAAGTTATTAATACTATTTTATCAGTTGACCCTGATAATAGTCCTGAAATGACTGCTTTATTTGGTTCAAGTTTAGCACTTGGAATATCTAATATTCCTTTTGATGGACCTGTTGCAGGTGTTGTTGTTGGTAAGATTGGTAAGAAGTTTATTATTAATCCAACAAGTGAAGAGTTAGAACAAACAGAATTAACATTAACAGTTGCTGGTACTGAAACAGATATTTGTATGATAGAAGCTGGATGTAAACAAGTAAGTGAAGAGGTTATGCTTGATGCTTTAGAATTTGGACAAAAAGCAATTAAAAAATTATGTCAATTTCAAAAGAAAATTATTAAGAAAATTGGAGTTAAAAAAACTGAAGTAGAACTTGCTAGTATTGATCCAGAACTTGATAAGGCTGTAAGAGAATTTAGTACTAATGATATGTTAGAGGCTATACAAATAAAAGATAAGTTAGAAAAATATGCAAGAATAGATGAAGTTAAAGAAGAGGCAATTAATCATTTTAATGAAATTTATGCTGATAGTGAAGAATTAGAAAGTATTTTAAAAACAGTTAAAAAGATTGTTGATATGATTGAAGGAGAAGAAGTTAGAAAGTTAATAACTGAAGATAAGATTAGACCTGATGGACGTAAGATGGATGAAATTAGACCACTTAGTGCTAGAATTGATTTACTTCCTCGTACTCATGGTTCTGCTTTATTTACAAGAGGTCAAACTCAAGCTTTATCGACAACTACTTTAGGTGCTATTGGAGAACATCAAATTTTAGATGGACTTGGAATTGAAGATACTAAGAGATTTATGCTTCATTATAATTTTCCTGCATTTAGTGTTGGTGAAACTGGTAGATATGGTAGTCCTGGAAGACGTGAAATTGGTCATGGTGCTTTAGGAGAAAGAGCATTATTACAAGTTATTCCTAGTGAAGAAGAGTTTCCATATACTATTCGTGTAGTTAGTGAAATTTTAGAAAGTAATGGAAGTTCTAGTCAAGCAAGTATATGTGCTGGATGTTTATCTTTAATGGCTGCAGGTGTTCCTATTAAAGCGCCAGTTGCTGGTATTGCTATGGGACTTATTACTAAAGGTGATAAGTATACAATACTTACAGATATTCAAGGATTAGAAGACCATATGGGTGATATGGATTTTAAAGTTGCTGGTACTAGAGATGGTATTTGTGCTTTACAAATGGATATTAAAATTAAAGGTGTAACACGTGAAATATTGAAAGAAGCTTTAGCTCAAGCTAAAAAAGCTAGAATGGAAATTCTTGATTTGATGGAAACAGTTATTAGTGAACCTAGAAAAGAATTAAGTCCTTATGCTCCTAAGATTGCAACATTTAATATAGACCCTGAAAAGATTAAAGATGTTATTGGTCGTGGTGGAGAAATGATTACTAAAATAATACTTGATGCAAGCAATGTTAAAACTGTTAACGATAAAGATGCTGTTAAAGTTGATTTAGAAGATGATGGTAGAGTTATTATATATCATACAGACCAAAATGTAATTGATAAAACTGCTGAAATGATAAAAAATATCGTTAGAGTTGTTGAAGATGGTAAAACATATACTGGTAAAGTTGTTAAAGTTGAAGAATTTGGATGTTTTGTAGAACTTTGGCCAGGATGTGAAGGATTAGTACACGTTTCACAACTAGCTCATGAAAGAGTTGAAAAAACTAGTGATGTTGTTAAAGTTGGAGATGAAATCATTGTTAAATCTTTAGGATATGATAATCGTGGAAGATTAAATTTAAGTCGTAAGGATGCTTTACCAAAACCTAAGAAAAAAGAAGATAAGGGTAAAGATAAAAAGAAAAAAGATGAATAGAGAAATAAAAATTGGAGAAGTTTATAAACATTTTAAAGGTCACCTTGTTCGAATAGTTTGTATCGCTAAAAATACAGAAACTATGGAAGAAGAAGTAGTTTATTACCATATTAAAAATAAAGAATATTGGGTAAGACCTCTTAGTATGTTTAATTCATTAGTAGATAAAGATAAATATCCTGATGTTAAACAAGTTTATAGATTCGAAAAAATAGAGTCTGATAGTGAATAGTTATCAGACTTTTTAATATAATTTAATATGAATAATTTTGTAATAAATATAATGAATAAATATGGATATTTAGGAATACTTTTTTTGATAACAATAGAAAATATATTTCCTCCTATACCTAGTGAAGTAATACTTACATTAGGTGGATTTATGACTAGTAAAGATGGAATTAATATGTCTTTATTTGGTGTTATAATGTATTCTACTTTTGGTAGTATGTTGGGTGCTATAATACTATATTATGTAGGTTATATTTTTAATAAGGATAGACTTTTAAAAATAGTTAGAAGTAAAGTAGGTAGAATACTTTGTTTAAAAGAAAGTGATATTGTAAAAAGTGATAGTAGTTTTAATAAAAATGGTGATCTAACAGTATTATATTGTCGTTTTATACCTATTGTTAGAAGTTTAATAAGTATACCAGCTGGTGTTAATAAAATGAAATTTAGTATATTTTTATTATATACATTTATAGGTTCTTTAATATGGAATACGGTATTGGTTAGTTTAGGTAAATTAGTTGGAGAAAATTATATGGTAGTAGCAGGAGTGTTTAGTAAATATAGTAAAATTATATTAATATTATTAATTTGTTTGATTGTGTATAAAATTATAAAGAAAATAAGAAAAGACAAAATATAACGATGAAAGATGATAAAAAATAGATATTTGTGTAAAAGAATAGTAAAAAGTGAAGAATAATTTAAAATTACTTTAATTTAATAAAAATATAGTATATAATTGATAATAGGTGATAGGGAAATGATATATTTAGATTATTCTGCAACGACACCAGTATTACCTGAAGTGTTAGATAGTTATAATAAAGTTACTAATGAGTATTTTGGTAATCCTAATAGTTTACATAATTTAGGGTTAAAGTCTAGAGAATTATTAAATAGTGCTACTAGACAGGTTAGTGAACTTTTAAATATAGATGTTAGTGAATTTAGTTTTACAAGTGGTGCAACAGAAAGTAATAATTTAGCAATTATAGGGGCTTGTTTAGCAAATAAAGATAAGGGAAATCATATAATTGTTTCTAAGTTAGAACATCCTAGTATATATAAAATTGTTGATTATTTAGTTAGTATAGGTTTTAAAGTTAGCTATGTTAATAATACTGTTGAGGGTGTTATTGATTTTGAGGATTTAAAAAGAAAGATGAATGAAGATACTATATTAGTTAGTATATGTGCTGTTAATAGTGAGACTGGTATTAGACAACCTTTAAGAACTATAAAACAAGTTATTAATAAATATAATAAGAATATATTATTACATTCTGATATAACACAAGCGTTAGGTAAAGTTAGTATTAATTTTAATGATTTTGATTTAGCGAGTGCTAGTGGTCATAAAATATATGCTCCTAAAGGAATAGGTTTGTTTTATAAAAAGAAAAATGTTAAATGTCAAAAGTTATTACATGGTACAGATGAATCTTATCATCCTGGTACTCCAGCACTTCCATTAATAGTTTCATTTAGTAAAGCATTACGTATAAGTTTACATGAATTGGATAAAAAATTGGAAATAGTTAGTAAATGGAATGAAAAATTAGTTAAGAAATTAAGTACTTATCCTAATATTAAAATTAATCAAAGTAAATATTCAATTCCTCATATTTTGAATATAAGTTTAATGGATATTAAACCAGAAACTTTTATACATGCTATGGAAAGACATGAAATATATATATCTAGTAATACTGCGTGTAGTAGTGGTAAGTTATCTACTAGTGTAATGGCTTTGTATAATGATAGATTGAGAGCAGAAACTACTATAAGAATAAGTTTATCTTGTATGACTAAATTAGAAGAAATAACTGTGTTTATTAATACTTTTAATGGTGTATATGAAAAGTTGCATAGTTTAAATGAATAAAAAAATATCTACTATTTGTTAGTAGATTTTTATATGAATAAATTTTCATAATATTTAATATCAAATTCACTTTGAAGAATACATAAATCATTTTTTATTTTAAAAGTATGAAATATATTATTTGATTTTAGTAAAAAGGGTAGAGATTTACCATTTTTAAAATTAATAATTATACTTTCTATATTTTTTTCATTTTTTATTAAATTAAATGCATTTTCTTCTAATTGTTTATTTGTTAAATTATATTCTATAGTTTTATTTTTAAGTTTTATCATAAAGAAATTACTTATTAAAGAATTAGTATTATTTTCTTTATATGGTATTTCATCACCGTTTGAATCAATATTAGATATGTATAGTTTATCAAACATTTTATTATTAGCGATAATTGTCTTATTGTTTTCTAAATTAATAATAATATTGTTTATTGATTCATTAGTCATATTATCACCTAAATTAATTATAGTACAAATTTTATGTTTTTGTCTATCTAAAAAGTATATAAAAGTAAATTATTTATTATATTAAATTTTAAATATGTGAAATTATATATATACTTTATATTTTTTTAATTTGGGGGTTCACAAATTAGAAAATATGTGTTATATTAGTTAAGTAAATTTATTTGTGCGCTCATAGCTCAATTGGATAGAGCGTTAGACTACGGATCTAAAGGTTAGGGGTTCGACTCCCTTTGGGCGCACCATTTTTTGTTTTTTATTCATAAGAGAGTACTTCACTGTACTTTTCTTTTTGTATATTTGTTTGTATTTGTTGCATAATATATAATGTATTATATTTAATTTTATACTTGTATATTTAAATACTTGTATTTTTAATATAATATGATATAATTTAATTGTGATAAGTTTACTTGTCAAATTAAAAAGAGATATTTAATTCTGCAAAATTAGGTGTCTCCTTAGTATTTTGTTTTTTGTAAGTTAGCACCTACATATGATGAGTAGGTGTTATTTTTTAATCCTTGAAATTCATTAAACGTTCCAATACTATCAATATTAATAAGAGTAGTATTAAATATTCCATTAATAATTCCTTTCATTGGATCACCTCCCTTCATACTGAAATGAACTGAGGTGAAACACCTAATGATTAAATATCTCAATATAATTATATAATATAAAAATTAATATTACAATGATTATCTATATAAAATAATAGAAAACGTATGTTAAAAATAAAATTTTTTTTTAGTATAAAATTGATTTAATGATGAACACTATATAATGGTGATTTATAGTGATAAACGGTTATAATATTAGAAAAATAAATGGAGAAGAAGTACTTTGTTTGTATTTAGATTTATCTAGCGAGTTTGCTAATTTAGATTCTAAAAAAAATAAAAATTTAAAAAAAGAAATAAAAAAATATATTAAGAAAAATAAAATAAATTTTAAAGGAGTTAAAGTAGCTTTAGTTATTGGTGGATTTCTTGTTGGTACTGTTATGTTAAATAATATAAAACAAATCGATAATAATTCTAATAATAATAATAATAGTATTGTTGCTATAATGAATGAAGAACACAATGATATTACTAGTAATAATACTTTACAGGAAGATGAAACTAAGGAAGAGGACGCTGTTCTTCAAGATAGTGATGTTGATGTAGATAATAAAGTAAATAATGTAGAGAATAATACTACTAGTCAAATAAATAAAGAAGAAGTAAAAAATAAAAATAACGTTGTTAAAGAAAATAATAATAAAGTAGAAGTAAAAAAAGAAGAAGATATTGTTAAAGAAGAAGTTATTGATAATAATATATATGTTAATGTTAGAAGAAATAATGGTAATATAGAAAAATATGAACTTGAAGAATATATAATTGGTGTAGTTGGTGCTGAAATGCCTGCATCATTTAATAAAGAAGCACTTAAAGCACAAAGTGTAGTTGCTAGAACTTATGCTTTAAAATCTATAAAAAATAATAAACAGTTAACTACTGATAATAGTACACAAAATTTTAAAGATAATAATGAATTAAAAAAAATGTGGGGTAGTAGTTATAATACTTATTATAATAAAATAAAAAGTGCTGTTTTAGAAACAAAAGGATTATATTTGTCATATAATAACGATTATGTTGATGCAGTATATCATTCTACTAGTAATGGGAATACAGAAGATGCAGTTTATGTTTGGGGAAATAGTGTACCTTATTTAAAAAGTGTTAGTAGTGAATATGATAATACTAATAAAAATTATAATAGTACTTTAACTTTAACTTATAATGAAATATCTAATAAATTAAAAAATAGTATTGATAGTAATACTAAATTTAATATTATAAGTAAAACGAGTGGTAATAGAGTAAAAGAAATAGAAATTAATGGAACAACATATAGTGGAGTAGAATTTAGAAAATTATTAAATTTAAGGTCAGCTGATTTTAGTATAGAAAATAATGGTGCTAATGTTGTTATAAGTACTAATGGATATGGGCATGGTGTTGGTATGAGTCAATATGGAGCAAATGGAATGGCTAATAATGGTAGTAGTTACACTGATATATTATTACATTACTATACTGGTGTTTCTATTAAAAATATTTATTAAATATAGTGTTTAGTGTATTAGATATTAAATCTGTTATGTGTGATACGTATAAATCTATATTTGAATTAGTTAATAACATAATTTTATTGTTATTTATATATTCTAAAGATACTGGTATACCAATAGTTATTATTGGTTTTTTTAATAAATTATAGTCTATTAATTTATTATTATTTAATATACCACTACCTGGTTTGATACCTTTATTAGATATTTCAATAGTTTGATTAATATAATTTATATTATTTGTTATAAAAGAATCTATTAAAATAACTAAGTCTGGTTTAATTAAGTTTGATATACTTTTAATTATTTTATCAGTATTTATACCAGTAGAGCCTAGTATACCTGGTATGAATGCTGATACTTTAATATTATTTATATTATCTATTCCTTTTATATTATAATTAACTTTTATTTTATTTATAGTAATTGGTCCTATACTATCTGCTGTATTATTAATATTACCTAGTCCTATTATAAGTACGTGTTTAATATTAATATTTAATTTGTTAATAAAATATAATATTTCTTTTAAAAATATATTATTTAAAGATTTATTATTAATATTATCAAATTTAATTGTATGATAAATATTTGTTTTATTTATAGATTCTAATATTTCTATATTATTATATTTTTTTATTAATTTATATTCTTTGTTAGTATCTATATACATATCTGTTCTTAAATTCATATATTTTCACCTAATATTATATTGATTAAATTATTAAATAAATATACAATATTAGTAGAGGTTTTAAATATGGTAGTAATTGATAATATAAATAATTTAGATTTAGATAATACTATTTGTTGTGGACAAATATTTAGATATGAAAAGTTAGAAGATGACAGTTATATAGTTATATTAAAAGATAGAGTAGTTAAATTAAAATATATAGATAATAAATTATATGTAGATTCTAATAATATGGATAATATAGAGAGAGTTATTAGAGAATATTTAGATTTAGATAGAGATTATATTAGTATAATAGAAAATATTAAAGAATGTGATGATGTACTTGGTAAGTATTTAGATAAATCTATTGGATTAAAGATGATTAAACAAGACCCTATAGAATGTATTGTTAGCTATATAATAAGTCAAAATAATAGTGTTAGAAATATAAAGAATAGTTTAGATTTAATAAGTTATAAGTTTGGAGATAAAGTTATGTTTTTAGATAAAGAATATTATTTATTTCCTAGTATAGATAAGTTAAGTAAAATAAGTTTAGATGAGTTTAGAGAATGTAAAGTAGGTTTTAGAGATAGATATTTAGTTGATATAATAAGTGATATTGTAGAGAATAGATTAAATGTTAATTATATATTTGAAATGAATAGTGAAGATAGTTTAAGATATTTGATGAGTTTTAGAGGAATAGGGATGAAAGTTGCTAGTTGTATACTTTTATTTGCTTATGGGAAGTATGATGTTTATCCAATAGATACTTGGGTTAAAAAATATATGGATACTAATTATGGTGTTAAAGATGAAAAGAAAATTAAAGAGTTTTGTAAAGAAAAATATGGTGAATATAGTGGACTTGCTATTCAATATATGTTTAATGGTATGAGAAATATGTAAATTTTTTTACAATTTATATTAATAAATAGTTGATTTTTATAAAAAACTATATTAGAATTTATTTGTAAGGTATGATAATACTCTTAATGATAGAAAGGAAGATATATATTATGAAAAAATTAAATAAGAAAGGTTTTACATTAGTTGAATTACTTGCTGTTATAGTTGTACTTGCTTTATTAATGGTTGTTGCTACAAGTACGATAGGAAATGCGTTGGAAAACTCAAAAAAATCTGCTTTAAAAACTGAAACTCAAAAATTATTAAAGACAGTATATGAAGAAAAACAAGCATTAATTGTAACTGGAAGTCTAGGTACGAATTTATCTACTACTGGTACTGATGGTTCATATAAATATAAAATAACAGTTAATAATGAAGGTAAAATAACTAGTTATTGTGTTCAATATGTAACCTCTGGAAGTACATATAAATATTTTATGAGTGGTACTGGTAAAACATTAGATGGTAAATTAGAAGCAGATTCTAGTGCAGATGCGCAAGTTAAAGAGTATAGTGCTACTTCATCATGTAGTATTTCATAAGTAAAGTATTATTGGTAAATTTAAAAATAATAAAAACTGAAATTTTTACTTGCATAATTCCCAAACCTGTAGTATAGTATTAAGTAGTTAAGTTAATTAACTGCTTTTTGTATCGAGAAGTAGCACAGCTTGGTAGTGCACTTGGTTTGGGACCAAGGGGTCGCAGGTTCGAATCCTGTCTTCTCGACCAGTTGTATTTTATCCTAGGCATTGCCTAGGTTTTTATATTTTTTTGTACTATTTAGGTACTATTTTGTGCGATACCCTTGTCCCAAATTAAAACAAATAAAATATATTGATTATAAATATTCTATTTGTTAAATGTGCTACTTCTCGATATAAAAAATATAGTTTATAATTTTTTATTTATAATAATTAAAATTAATGTATTTTTATATCTACGATGATATATATATTATTTTTTTTGTGAAAAGTCACAAGTATTTAATCAAAAAGCTTGTATTGTAATTATAAATAGTGTAAGATATAAATTATATTCTTGGAGAATTTTAATATTTAAAAAAATAATTTGAGGTGGATATAAATGCAAATAGTAATTAATGATGAAAATAGAGAATTAACTTATGAACTTAATTTTGATAGAGAAAAAATAATAAATTTAATAGATGAAATTGTAGAAAAATGTGCTTTTAGAAAAAATGGAAGATATTTTGTTGATGCAAGAACTATGAATGAAGCAGAAAGAAAAATCATAAATAATATGTTTTGGAAAGATATAAAAACTTATGAAAATTTTTCAGATATAAAGATGGAAGATGTGGAAGATGAATATGATTATTGGAGACCAGGAGATCCAAGACCATATTCTTTTGAAGCAGAAGCAATTGTTGTTCCTGATTTAGTAATTTACTTGATGAATGTTTTAAATGGAAAAAGCATTGATTATAATTGGTTTGCTAAAAGAGAGGAATTACATAAAAAAGATGTTGCAATGAAAAAAATTCAATTATTAGATTCAGAAATAAATAAAATCAGCAATTTTGATTGGAATAAAAAAATGCAAATGTTAGAAGAATTTGCAAGTATTGTTAAATGTTTTCGTAATATACCAAATTTTGATAATGAAATCTTGTCTAATTTTTATGATAAAGTTGAAAGTTGTATTAAATTAGAATTAATTCAAGAAAAAATAAAAAAGAAAATTAAACAATAATTAAATGTGATTTTTATGGAATTTGAATTTTTAAACGTCGACAATTTGTCGACAGTTCGGACAGTTCTTCTTCTTCCATTCTTTTCTTTAATCTATACCAATAGTCTCTTGGATTTTTTCTTTCACTAAGTATTTCTAAATATTTATATGTTTCAATTTTATAATCTTAAATATAAAATTTGAATAGATTTTAGTTTTATATGCGCTACTTCATGTATTAATATTTTTTTCTTTTAGAATAAGATAAGTTTATTGTTAACCGTTTTACATCGTTAACTCAATTTAATTATAATATATTTTTTATTGTTCGACAATAAATACTTGAGATAATTATGTTAAAATATGAATATGTATTTTATTATAATAAAATAAAATTAATGAAATAGAATATTAATGATATTGTTTGACTTTATATAGAGTCTTATATATAATGTCAAGTACACAACTTTATTTGATTTTTTAGAATGTTGTGTTATAATTTAAGTGATAGGAAGTTCTATCATATAATATTTTTTGGACACAAAAAAGAGTTGCTTAATATTCGTCGTTAAGTACTTTCAGTCCAATTTGTTCTGTGGGTACCTAAATGAGTTTGGTACCTATTTTTTAATCCTTGTTGAAAAGTATTTTAAGCAGTATTAATATCACTACTAAGATTACTAAGTAATCCATTTATTTTTCCTTCCATAGGACCACCTCCTTCCACAAAAGTTGAGAGAGGTTGAAAGTACCTAACTTAAGTAACTCATTTGATATTATAATATATATTAAATAATAATACAACGTTAAAATAGAGGTGTTTTATGATAATTTATTTAATTATAATTAATTTTATTAGTTTTATTATATATGGTGTAGATAAATTTTTGTCTATAAAGCATTATTATAGAATAAGTGAATTTATACTACTTAGTTTTGGTTTTATAGGTGGAGTAGTTGGTTCTATACTAGGTATGGTATGTTTTAGGCATAAAACTAAGAAAGTTAAATTTAAGATATATTTATTTTTATATTTTATATTGTGGATGTATATTTTACTAAAATTTTATATGGACTAGTAATTAGTGATAGTGTATAATAGCGTTTAATGGAGGGTTTTTATTATGAATTTAAAAGAAAAGTTGTTAGTTATAAAAAAATATATTTTGAAAAATAAAACTATAAAAAAAGAAGAAGTAAAAAAAGATACTATTACAAGAAAAACGAGTTTAGGGTGTATGTCTTATGAATATTTAAAAATAATAAAGAAATATCAAATTATTAATGGAAGAAAGAATGAAAATTATTATTTATATTTATTATTATTCTTTGTGTGTAAAATAAAAATTATGATTAGTGGAAAAAATTTAAATAAATTTGATGATTATTTTAGAAAAGGGGATTTTCCTACACCTATAAAATGTCAAAAATATGTTTATTGTGATGGATTAAATTTTATAAATGATGTAGATAATGTGATAGATTATATTATTCCATTATGTGAAGATGAAAAAATTATTAAATATGTATGTGATACTTATGGAATATTAAGTGTAGATGAATTAAAAAATAAATATGAAAATGATGATTTAATTAAGAATCTAGAGTATTGGGATAATATAGATTTAGGAAATACTAATTTAATTGATACTGAAAAAAAAGATTATATGATTAAAGTGTTGGAAAGATTTGAAGGTAATTTATAAAGACTGATTAAATATTTTTTATTAAAATTTTATAAAATATTTAACTATTAGTTTACATAGATTATTTTTTTTGCTATAATTTTTTATAGAATAGGAAGGTTGTTATTATGGATAGTATGATAAAAGAAATAAATGACAATTTGAAAGCTATATTAGAAACTATAAAAGATAATAGGGATAATTCAATTAATACTTTAGATAATATTCAAAATCAAATGGATAAAAAAGTTGAAGAAGCTAAAAAGTATAAGATTCAAGTTGATGCTAGTAAAGATAAAATAAATGATTTAGAAGATGAAAATAAATCTTTGGAATTATCTTTAAAAGAATTAAATGATAAATATAGTAAAATGAATTTAGTAGGTTTAATAGAAGCTGGTAATAGAGAAATTAAATCTAAGATTAATGAAAATATTGGTGCTATTAATAAAGAGAAAGAACATATACAAGAACTTACTAATAGAGCTAGAACTATAAAAGATTTATTAATTAATTTAAAGAAAGATAAAACTGTTAAAGAAGAAAAGTTAGAAAATTTGAATGTTGTTTATGAATATTATAATAGTAGAATAAATGATGTAATAGATTATGCTTTTGATCATGCTAATAATTTATCTGATTATAAAAAGCCTATGTATTTAGATGAAGATGTTGAATTAAATAATAATGTCATGGATAATAAAGAGTTAGAAAATACAATGGTTTTTGATGAGATAGCTAGTATAGATAAGAATAAAAATTTTAAAGATGAAATGTCTTTTATAAATGATGAAATAAATGATAAGATTGAATCTGGTAAAAATATTGATGTTGATAAAGATATTTTAAATGATGTAAATGATAATATAAATGAAAATCAATTAACTTTAGAACCTAATAAATTGGAATCAACTAATGAAATTAATAGTGTTGCAACTGATGATAATGATGAAATAGATAAAGATGATGATATTTTTGCTACTGATGGTTTAGATGCTAAAGAAGATGCTGTAAATGATAAGACAGATATATTAGAAATAAAAAAAGATGAAGATAAAGAAAATGAAGATAGAATAAATAAAATAAATGATTTGTTTTCTTCTATGAATGTTCCTAGTAATACAGGTTCTCCTAGTGTAGTTCCTAATGTAGAGGCAAAAATTGATAATGCTTATAAAGATATATTTGGTGAAGAATTAAATGAAAATGATTTAAATAAGAAAGAACCTACTTTAACTGATATATTTGGTAATCCTATTAAAAAAGAAGATTTAAGTGAAGAAGTTAAAACTGGTAAAAAATTAGAAGATTTATTTAGTGAAAATGGATTAGATTTTAATAAATTTAGAGAAGATGAAAAGAATTATTTGAAACAAATATATGATGAAGATAAATTTAAGAATGTTATTGAAACTTTAAAAAGAAATAAAATTAATTTAGATAATATATATCATGCATTTAATATATTTGGAGAAATGAGTGCTAATGAACTTGAAAATATGATTAGTAAACTTATTAATGTAGGTCAAAGTGTAGAGGCTATTGGATTAGTACTTGAAAAATTACCTAAGGTTAAAAAATATAATTTAGATGAAGCAATAAATAGTTATGGTGATTATGTTAAAGATTTAGATATTACAGAATTATTTATGAAAGCTAAAGAGTTATATAAAAATGGAGGTAATTTATAATGGAATATTTGTTTGATTTAGGATTTAGTTTAGAAGAAATAAATAACATTAAGAATAAATATGATAATAGTGTCATAGAAAAATTAGAGTTTTTTCCTAGATTAATTAGTACTAATTATGAATATTTAAAGAGTTATGGTATTAAGAATATTAAGGATTGTTTTATAAATCATATAAAGATGTTTTTTATGAATCCAGATAAGTTTAGAAATATTTTTAATAAATATGATAGAAATGATTTAGTTCGTTGTATAGAGAAGAATGATCAGGTATTAGAAAAATTGTAAAGAAATGTTATTTATTTAGATAATGTTTCTTTTTTTGTCGAAATTTTGTATTTTTGTGATATAATTATTATGAATAATAATGTTTTAGAGTAGTGAGGTGTTAACATGAAATTAATTAAAAATATTTTACTTATTTTTTGTATTAGTTTTATGTTTGTTTTAGGAGTTAATGCAGAGACTGGATATACGACTGATAAGACTGGTATTAGTTTGAGAAATCAACCTAGTACTGCAAGTAATGATTATATTATTACTACAATTCCATATAATGAATATTTTTATATAAGTAATATGAATGCTGCAACTGGTGGTGGTTGTCGTAAGGGTTGGTATTATGTTTATTATAAAGGTAATTATGGATATGTTTGTTCTGGATTGGTTGGAATATTGGGAGAAGCTGATACTACTTATGATAGACCTTGGACAAGTCCTAAGAAAGCTATTGTAGGTGGTGCTAAGTTTATTAGTAGTGGATATATTTCTAAAGGACAAAATACAAGTTATTTGAAAAAGTTTAATGTTAATCCAAATAGTTTTTATTCATTTTATACTCATCAATATATGGCTAATTTAAGAGCACCTGCGGGTGAGGCTAATACTACTTATAAATCTTTATATAATAATAATTTATTAAATAATAGTTTTAATTTTACTATTCCTGTTTATTTAGATATGCCTAATCAAAGTTATTCTTACAATGGTTTATATCAAGTAGATATTCCTATTACTGATGAGACTGATGATAGTTTTGAAAATATGATAAGAGATTTTCCTGATAGTTATAAGCCTGCATTAAGATATATACATAAATTGCATAATAATTGGAGTTTTACACCTCTTATAACTAATTTAAGTTTTGATGAAGTATTTAATAATGAAAAATTGGTTTCGAGTATAGAGATTAGTGCTGGTGTTTGTGAGAGTAATCCATATACTGTGACAGAATCTGGTTGGTGTATTGGAAATGATGATGTTACAAGGTTCTTTATTGATCCTAGAAATTTCTTGACTGAAAAATATGTATTTATGTTTGAAAATTTAGGTTATAGTGATCTTTATAATGAAGATGTAGTTAATGCTGTTATTAAAGATACTTTTATGAGTGGTAATTCAGAACTTGATAATCAAAGTTATAAAAGTATATTTGTTGAAGCTGGTAAAACTGCTAGTATCTCTCCTTTATATTTAGCTAGTTTGGCTAGACAAGAAAGTGGTACTGTTTTGAGCAATACAACAAACGGAGAACAATTTAGTTATGATGGATTTACATATAAAGGACTTTATAATTTCTTTAATATAGGTGCTAGTAGTGGAGAAGCAAATCCTGCTTTAGCTGGTTTGGTTTATGCTAATGGTGGTAGAGGAGTAAATAATATAATAACTCCAGATAATAGTGATAGTAATGGTAGTAATAATAATCCTAGTGATGATGTAAATGTTTCAAATAATTTTATTGAAATTCTTGGTGTAGGTAAAACTGGAGAGTATTTAAGAGGATATGATTTAGGTACTACTGTAGAAAATATTAAGAATAAAGTTGGAAGCAGAGCTAATGTTGTTATAAAAGATTCTAATGGATATCAGAAAAATGGCAATGATCCTATTGGTACTGGTTATACTATAGAAATTAGTAATGGAAGTAGTACAAAAACATATACTTATGTTATGTATGGTGATTTAAATGGTGATGGTGAAATAAATTCAGCTGATTTATTAAAGATGAGACAATATTTATTGGGTAATAACAATTTAAGCGGAGCATTTTTAACTAGTGCATATTTAAATGGGGATAATGAAATTAATTCAGCTGATTTATTAAGAATAAGACAACATTTGTTAGGTAGTGCACCTATTGGTCAATAGAAAGGGTAGTTTTATGAAAAAATTTAAGTTAATAAGTTTAATTATATTTGCATTTGCATTTTGTACTTTAAATGTATTTGCGGCTGGTAGTGCTAGTTTAAGTGTTAGCAAAGGAAGTATTGAAAATGGAAGTAGTGTTAGTGCTAGTGTTTCAATTAAGAATGCTGCTGCATGGAATATAACAATTACAAGTGCTGGTTCAACTAGTGGTTGTACTCAAAAATTTGTAGGAGATTCTGGTACTGGTGAAAATACTAGTAAAACATTTTCTGTTACTTGTAAATCTACTAGTACAGGAATTATTAGTTTTACAATGAGTGGTGATATTACTAGTAGTGATGGTGCTAATTCTAAAATAAGTGGTTCTAAACAAGTTAATGTTGTAGTTCCTCGAGAAAAATCTAAAAATAATAAATTAAGTAGTTTGAGTGTTGAAGGATATGAAATTAGTCCTAAATTTGATGCTAATACAAATGAATATAGCGTTGTAGTTCCTTCAACTGTTGAAAAAATAAATATTATTGCTAAAAAAGCAGATGGTTATGCTAAATTGGATGGAGTTGGAGAAAAAAATGTTATAGAAGGTGCAAATTCTTTTGAAATAGTTGTGACAAGTGAAACAGGAGTTGCTAATACTTATAAATTAGTTGTTAATGTTGAAGATCAAAATCCTATTGAAGTAAATGTTGATGGTAAAAAATATACTGTTGTTAAAGTTGCTAAAGATTTAGAAAAACCAGAATTATTTGATGATACTACAATAAAAATTAATGATTTTGATATTCCTGCGTTTGTAAATGAAGTAAGTAAATATACTTTGGTTGGTTTAAAAGATGAAAGTGGTAAAATAAGTTTATTTGTTTATAAAGATGGTAAATATAATAAATTTAATGAATTTAAAAGTGATAGTTTATCTATAATATTTATGGATATGAAAGATATTCCAAAAGGATATAAGAAAACTAGTGTTAAAATTAATGAAGAAAGTGTAGTTGCTTATAAAGTAAGTGGTGATAGCAAATTATTACTTTATGGTATTAATTTAGCAACTGGTAAAAAGAATTATTATACTTATGATAGTAAAGAAAAGACTTTACAAATCTTTGATAAAGATAAATATTTAGATAAATTGAAAGAAGAAGAGACTAATAAATATTTAATTTATGGTTTATCTGGTGGTATATTACTTCTAATTATTCTATTAATTTTAGTTTGTAGTAAGAATAGAAAAATGAAGAAGTTAATTGAATTAAAAAAATAGATGAAAGTAAATTTTTCATCTATTTTTATGTTCTAGAATTTTCTATATAAACCAATAGCTTTACCTAATATAGTACAATTTTCTAATATAATTGGTGACATTGTATCATTTTCTGGTTGTAATCTAATGTGATTTTTTTCTTTATAGAATGTTTTAAGAGTTACGCCATTATCGTCAGTTAATGCAACTACAATATCTCCATTTCTAGCAACTCTTTGTTTTTGAACTATAACATAATCTCCATCATAAATACCAACATTTATCATTGATTCTCCTTGACATTTTAAAGTAAAAATTGTTTCTTTTGGAGGTATTAAACTTGCTGGTAAATCAAAGAATTCATTAGGTTGTTCTATAGCTTCTATTGGGTTTCCACATGATATTTTTCCTAATAAAGGTACTTTAACAATTTCTTCATTTTTTTCTTCAAATTCATTTTCTACTAATAATTCAATTGTTCTAAATTTATTTGACTCTTTTCTAATAATACCTTTTTTTTCTAATTGTCTTAAGTGTGCATGTACTGTTGCTGGACTTGATAAATTCATACCCTTACAAATTTCTCTTACTGATGGTGGAAAACCATGATTTACAATATATTTTTTAATATAATTTAATGTTTCTTTTTGTTTTGTTGTAATTTTTTCCATATACTTCACCTCTCTAGAACAATATTATCATTTTTTGTGTAAAATGTCAAACAATTGTTTTTATTTTTTTATTGACACGAACAAATATACGTATTAAAATAGTTTATGTAGTAGGAGGTAATAGTTATGAAAAATTATTTATATGATTATAAGGAGGTTATATTATTTTATTTATCTATAATATTTAGTTTGTTGGCTATATTTTATAGATTTAACTGTTTTAATTTTTAATTATATGATACACTATATTAGTGATAAGTATGAAAAAAAGAATTTTAATTCCATATGCAACTTATGGTAGTGGTCATAAAACAATAGCCAATTATATAAAAAAATATTTTGAAGAGAATGGAGATTATGAATGCTTAACAATAGATTTAATAAACTATTCTCTTCCAATAATTGGAACTTTTAGTAAAAAGTTATCAGAATGTTTAATGACAAAACTTCCCAGTATTTGGACTTTATTATATTTTACTTTTGATAATAAATTGTCTTCTTATATTTCTGGTAAAATAAATATTAAGTTATTAGATAATAAAAGATTAAGAAATGATATTATTAGATTTAATCCTGATATTACAATTGCAACACATTTTTTTGGTAGTGATATAATTAATTATTATAATAAACTTGGTTTAACTGATTCCAAATTAATTACTATCGTAACTGATTATAAATCACATGACTTTTGGTTAGGAGTTATAAGAGGGACTGATGCAATTATAGTTAGTAGTTTAGAGGAAAAATTTAATTTATTAAAAAAGGGTTATAAAAATAAACAAATATATACTAGTGGTATACCTATTTGTATGGATATGTTAAATAATTTAGATAGAGATAGTTTGTTAAGAAAATATAAATGTGATAATAAAAAAACTAATATATTATTCTTTGTTGGTGGAGGTAATGGTGCATTAATTAATTTAATTTATTTTAAAGAAATATTAAAGAATGGGTATGATGCTAATATTTTATTTGTTGCTGGAAGAAATAAAGAAGCATTAAGACGTGCTAAGAATTTAGTAAAAAAATATAATAGTAAAAACGTTAAGTTATTTGGTTTTGTGAATAAAGTAAATGAATTATATAAAATTAGTGATATTGTTATAACAAAACCTGGTGGAGCTCAAATAACTGAGAGTATTTTATTTAATAAACCTATGATTTTAATTAAGAGTAATGGTGGTCAAGAGGTATATAATAGAAGATTTTTAGTTAGAAATAATTATGCTAAGTGGGCTAAGACGAAACATGTTTTTAATAAAGAATTGGATATTTTATTAAATGATGTAGATGAAAGAAATAAAATGATAAAAAATATAAAGAAAATAAAACAAGAGAAATCTATGGAAAAATTATTTAAAATAGTGGAGAAATTAAAATGATTTTGATATAATAGTGTGAATTGGAAAGAAGTGTAGTTATGAATATCCCAAATATGATAGATGCAAAAAAAAGAAGTAAAATGCCTGTTAAATATGAATATTTTAATATAGATAAACAAGATGTGTTTGATGGTAAAAAATATTTTATAAGAACTTATGGTTGTCAAATGAATGTTCACGATAGTGAAGAAATAAAAGCATTGTTAGAAAGAGTTGGTTATGTTGAAACCGATGTTATGGAAGATGCTGATTTAATACTATTAAATACGTGTGCTATAAGAGAAAATGCTCATGATAAGGTATTTGGTTTTTTAGGAAGATGTAAACATTTAAAAAAAGAGAAGAAAAATTTAATTATTGCGCTTTGTGGTTGTATGGCTCAAGAAGAACATGTTGTTAATGAAGTTTTAGATAAGCATAAGTACATTGATATAGTTTTTGGTACACATAATTTAAATGAACTTCCTAGTATGTTATTAAATAAAATTAACAAAACTAATGTTAATGTTTATTCTAAAGAGGGAGAAGTAATAGAGGTAGGAAACTTATATAAAAGAGATAGTAAATATAGTGCTTGGGTTAATATTATGTATGGTTGTGATAAGTTTTGTACTTACTGTATTGTTCCTTATACTAGAGGTAAACAAAGAAGTAGAAAAAGTAGTGATATATTAAAAGAAGTAAAAGAATTAAAAGATAACGGTTATATGGAGATTACGCTTTTGGGTCAAAATGTTAATGCTTATGGTAAAGATTTAAAAAATGAAATGTCTTTTGATAAACTTTTAGAAGAAGTTGCTAAGATAGGTATTCCAAGAATTAGATTTATTACCAGTCATCCATGGGATTTTACAGATGAAATGATTGATATAATTAGTAAATATGATAATATAATGCCTTATATCCATTTACCTTTACAAAGTGGTAGTGATAGAATATTAAAATTGATGGGTAGACGTTATACAAAAGAAGAATATATTAATTTATTTGATAAAATTAAGAATAAAATAAAAAATGTTGCCGTGACTACAGATATTATTGTTGGTTTTCCAAATGAAAGTGATGAAGACTTTAATGATACTTTAGATGTTGTTAATTACTGTAAGTATGATAGTGCTTTTACATTTATTTTTTCTCCACGACGTGGTACACCTGCTAGTTTAATGGAAGATTCAATTAGCTTAGAAGTAAAAGAAAAAAGATTGGAAACACTTAATAAATTAGTTAATGAATATTCTCTTTTAAATAATAAAAAGTTAGTTGACACTACACAAAGAGTTTTATTAACTGAAGTTAGCAGTAAAGATAGTAATAAATTATGTGGATATACAGAGACCATGAAGTTAGTAAATGTAGTTGGTAATAAAGATTTGTTAGGCACTATACAAAATGTTTATATTACTGATGCTAAGTCGTTTAGCTTAGATGGTATAATTAAATAATATAGGTTAGGGGGTGAATTTATGGGATCATTAATAATAATTTATATTTTAACTATAATAGTTAGTTTTTGTTTTCGTATTTCTATTGCTTTTGATTGTATTAAATATGTAGCAGATAATGGTTATAAAATAGATTTTTATAATTTACAAAAAATTAATCTAGATAATGTATTATCTAACAAAGTAAAATTTAGTATATATTTACCTTTTTTCTTAAATATATTATACCATTTTAAATTATTATTTACTTATACTGATAATAAGTATTTAATATTAGATGAACTTAGAATTTTAGATGCTTTAGAAGAAATGACTGAAGAAGAATTTGAAGAGTATAAAAAAAATCCTGGTCTTTTAAATGCAATTATGGTTGGTGCTTTGAATTCTGAAAAAGATAAATTTGCTACTATAAAATATCATGGTATTACTAATTCTGTACTATATAGAGTAGATGATGAAACTAGTGAAATAGAAATAATTAAAATTGCTGGTAATATGAAAAAATTAAAAGAAATAGAACAAATAAGAATTTTAAAAGATTATATAAATAAAGAAGAAGAAAAGAATGAAGAATTAGAAGAACTTAGAAAAGCAAAAGAAGAGATGATTAAATATAAAAATAGTTTAATTGTTAATATGTCTAAAGATGCTAGTGATGAAGAAGTTTCTAATACTAAAGATAAGAATAAAACTCTTAGCAAAAAGAAGAATAAATAACGTGAATAATTGAATAATTATTCTTTTTTTGTTATAATTTGGTTTAGAGAATGAATGTGAGGGTATTATGAATAACAATGAGCCTATTATTTTAGGAAAAATAAAAAAGAGTGGTGCAAGTAAACCTATATTGATAATTATAATTTTTTTAATTATTGGTTCAATTATACTTTTTATACCAACTATATCTAATTATTTTGGTGATTATAATATTATTGATTTAATTAAAAATGGTGAAATTATTGATTTTTTTAAAAATCATGATTCATATATAAATAAAATTAATGATAACAATAATAAAGATGTTGATATAAATAAAATTAATTATATAAATTCTAAAACAGTTATTAAATCTAATGGATTTGTTTTAAATAACTTTAATTTGACTAATGATAATATTACTTTTAATATAGTTAGAGAAAATATTGATTTAGATAAATTACAATATTATTTAGTTTTAAAACAAAATGATAAAGAAATAGGTGTTGTAAGAATAACTAATGATAGTAGTATTAATTATTCATTTAAAAATAAATTGAATTCTTTAATAGATGTAGTAGGTAATATAAAATTGTATAGTGATAATGATTATCCTAAATATAATTTATCTAGTGATGAATCTGGTTTAGCTAGTTTATTTTGTGATAAAGATAATTATAGTTATGAATATATTTTTGATAATAGTAAGTTGATTCAAATAAAAGAAAATTATACTTATAAAGATAATGGTAATAATAATTTATACTTAGAAGAATTTGATAATTATACTAAGAAAGTAAATCTTATTGTTAGTAATAATGGAACAAGTGTTATAGAAGAAAATAGTGGGGGATTTGTTTTTAAATCAGATATAAATTTAAAAGATTATAATGGGGAAGTTTTATATAAATATAATACTAGTGTGAATAAAGTATATTTTGATAATGTAGCAAAAGGATTTGATTGTAAATGATATATAATTTTACTATAAATGATTTTGAAGGACCTCTTGATCTTTTAATTCATTTAATTAAAATAAATAAAATGGAGATAGAAAATGTTAATCTAAATAGTATTACTACACAGTATTTAGAATTTATTAATACTATGAAAGATGAAAGTATAGATGTTGCTAGTGAATATTTAGTAATGGCGAGTGAATTAGTACATTTAAAGAGTAAAATGTTAATAAATATTGATGATGATAAAAATGATGATGAGTATGAATTAAATAGTGAAGAAGATTTAAAAGAAAAATTATTAGAATATGAAAAAATAAAGAATATAACTAATACTTTTAAAGATTTAGAGAGTAGTAGGAATGAAGTCTATACTAAGATTCCAACTAATCTTAATGATTATAAAAAAGATGTTCCTTTAGATAATTCTATTACATTAGATGATTTACTTAATGCTTTTAATGTTTTTTTAGAAAGAGAAAAATTAAAAAAACCAATAAATACTAAGATTACTAAAAAAGAATTAAGTGTTGGGGATAGAATAAAGGGAATTAGAAATATATTTAAAAATAAAAATAAAGTTTCTTTTGTTGAATTGTTTGATAATTTTTCTAAACCTTATATTATAGTGACGTTTTTATCTATTTTAGAAATGTCTAAGAATGAAGAGATAAAAATAATTCAAAAAGATAATTTTAGTGATATTGTATTAGAAAAGATGTGAAGTTATGGAAGATAAATTAGGTGTGTTAGAAGGAATATTATTTGTAGTAGGAGATGAAGGTATAAATTTAAATACTTTGTGTGAAATAATGCAAATAGATGAAAAAGAAGCAAAAGAATTATTATTAAATTTAAAAAAGAGCTATGAAGATAATTCTAGAGGATTAAGAATTTCTTATTTAGGTGATGCATTTAAATTGACAACAAAGAGTGAGCATAAGGAATATTATGAAAGAATGGTTGTTAATCCTGAGACTAATACTTTAAGTCAGGCTGCATTAGAAGTTTTAGCTATTGTGGCATATAATCAACCTATTACTAGATTAGAAATTGAAGAATTAAGAGGAGTTTCTTGTACCCATACTTTAAGAAAGTTATTAGCAAAAGGATTAGTAAAAGAAGCTGGTAAGTCTGATATGGCAGGACGACCAAATTTATATAAAACTACTAGTGAGTTTTTAGATTATTTTGGACTTGCAACTATAGATGATTTACCAAAGATGGAAACTGTGGATGTAGAAAATAGTGATACAGAGTTATTTACATCTATTTATAAAGAGGAAAATGAATAGAGGATTTAATAAAATAGAAACAGAGATTTGTAATTTTATAGAAGAAGATAATATTTATAATAAATCTTTTAATAATATTAATTTTGTAGATAATATTAATTCTATTAATTTTACGGATTGTATTTTTGATGGTTGTACTTTTGATATTGAAATATATAATAGTACATTTACTAATTGCTTATTTATTAATTCTGATTTATCAAATACAATTATTGATGAATGTGGTTTACATTATGTTAGTTTTGTGAATTCTAAGTTAGTTGGCTTAAATTTATCAAATAGTATTTTAAAAAATAGTATATTAGAAAATAATGTTTGTATGATGTTAAATTTTTTTCATTTAGATATAAAGTTATGTGATTTTAAAAATAATAATATGACTAGTTCTAGATTGTATAATATTAAATTAAGTAAAGTATCATTTGTTGATAATAAAATGACTGCTATTGAAATTATAGATACTTCTTTAAAAAATATAGATTTAAGAAGTAATGATATTAATAATATTGTTGTATCGCTTAATGATATAAAGGGTTGTATAATTGATGTTAATCAAGTATTTGATTTTATAAAATTACTTGAAGTTGTTATAAAGTGAAGTTTATTAAATTATAATTGTTTTATATTGTTAAAAAAAAATTACTCTTAATTTATTTAATAGGAGTAGTTTCTTAAATGTTTCGGTATTAATAATTTGGTATATTAAGGAGAAAGTAAAATTACTTTTAGAAAAAATAGTTGTTCATAACTGACTTTTATTATAATGATATGGATGCATTTGAAATATATTGTATGCTATATCTGTAAATGATTGTATTTTTTTAACCACAATCATTTATATTCTTTTTATTTATACAAGTATTTATGGTAACATAAAAACGTTTTTTTACAAACTGTTTTAAATTTTTACTCTAAAGTTCGAGTTTTTTATCAATCTGGTGCGATTGTTGTAGTTTTCTACAACTTTCTTAAAAAACAATCGATATTTCATCAATTTCTTATTCTTGTTTAATTAAAAAAATACTTTTCTATGATTTTTTCGATTAAAAAAATCAATCCTTTAAGATTGATTTCCTAAATTGAAATTTGAACCGCACCACTAGGGTGCGGCTTTTTGATATAATAAAGGAGCCAATTCCCGGCAAG
>CAKONF010000006.1 GCA_934097015.1 uncultured Bacilli bacterium
TGATACTAGCCAAAATTTACTCAAATTCTTTTTACTTAGTTTTCAAAGATCATTTCGCACTTCTTCGTTAAGTGCATTAATAATATACCAAATTTTTTATAACATTGCAAGCATAAATTTTAAATTTTTGAATTTTTTTGTAATTTTATGTCTTTTTCTTCGGTACATGTATTAATATACAATAATTATATGCATTTGTAAAGAGCAAATTTCGATTTTTTTGCAAATTTTTTAATATTTTTTTCATAAATATTAAAAACCACTTTTATAAAGTGGTTTTTGATTCAATTTGGTGACCCATATGGGGTTCGAACCCATGAATGTAGCCTTGAGAGGGCTATGTGTTAACCATTTCACCAATGGGCCAAATAAATAATTTCTATAATTGATTTTATCATATTACGATTTACATTTCAAATATTTTTGAATAACAATTCTTCTTTTGTTAATAATAATATTAGAAATGAGGGATATAATGATAATAGTTGTTGGATCTAGAAGAAATGGTAATTCATTGAAACTTGCTAACATTATAAAAGAAGAATTAGAAAAAACTAGAATACATACAGATATAATAGTTCCTGGTAATCAAAAAATACACATTTGCACTGGATGCATGGATTGTGACTTAGATGGTATTTGTGATTTTACAGATGATATGAAAAATAATATTGATTTAATAAAAAAAGAAGATTATTTAATGTTTATTACACCTGTACGATGGAATTTGTTAAGTGGAGATTTAAAAATATTTATTGATAGATTAAACCCGATGTATTCTAGAAACCAATTAAAAGATAAGAAAGTTATTTTAGTTTCTATAGGATGCAAAGATAATAGTTTATATAGTACTGAAGCTGGTATTACTAGTTTAAATAGTTTTGTTGAATCTGCCAAAATGAAAGTTATATTAGAAAAGAAATTTTATAATTGTTTAAATGGTGATGACATATTAGAACAACAATATGAAATCGAAGATTTTTTAACTAATTTAAAAAAAGAAATAAGTTCATAATTTATTTCTTTTTAAATACGAATAATTTGCTTATTATATAGTTTCCTATTATTACAATAACTTGTGCTATTATTTTTCCTATTTTATCATTAAAATGTAATATAGTTACGATTATAAACATACATAACATATCTAATAATAAAGTTAAAATTCTTGATGATATAAATGATGTTCCCTCTTTTAATATATTTTTTTCTTTACTTTTAAAAACAAATATTCTATTTGTAAAATAAGCAAAAAGCACTGATATAATCCAAGATATTATATTTGCAATTTGTAGTTCAGTTGCTTTTTGTGGATTTAAAAATGTTGAAACACAAATATAATATACTATTAAACTAATCATTGTAGTTAAAAAACCTACTATTAAATAATTCCATATTTCTTCATTTTTATGATATATACTCCATCCAAAATTCCAAAATCTTTTTATTAGATTTTCTTTTTTGTTTTTATATTCTTTGTAATCATATATTTCATTCTTTTTTACTACATATGATTTGTTTGCTAGTTCTAATAATGGTTTGTCTGCATTTATATCATCTGAATACATTGTTTCTATTATAGATTCAGGATATTCTTTGTTAATAAGTCTAACTTTTTCAACATTATGACAATTTATTCCATTATATTTTCCACTTTTTTTATCTACTGGAGATGCAAATAATTTTTTTATTTTATATTTTTTTGCAATAGGTTCAAGTAAAAAATATGGACTAGCAGAGGCAATTATATCATTTTTGTGTGTTTTTTTATTCTTATAAAAATCTTTTATATTTTTTTCATGAGTGTTCCAAAACATTTCTAATTCATTATCAATATTTTCAAATTTGTTAAATATTTCAAAAAAACATTCTTTCATTGTTTCTTTTTTTATTAATTTTAATTTATATTTTATTAAATAGAACAACATTTTTGGATAATGTAATATAATACTTTTTTTTCTTTTTGTTAAAAATTTTATAAAATCTATTGTTGAATCTCCATCATATATAGTTCCATCAAAATCATATACTTCTAATTTCATAATATCATTCCTTATATATTTAGTATAACATATTATTTTCATTTTTATATAAAATAAAAGGTATATTAGAAATTTACAACTAATATACCATCTATTATTTTTATTGAATCTTTTTCTGGATAAGATTTCATATTGTTGGATTCTTTATTATCTTTTATTTTATCACGTTCTTCATCTGTCGCTCTATTTAGATATACTCCGAATTCATTATTTATCATTTTAAATATTTTATTATCATTATTATATGTAAATAAGTCTGCATATCCAATGTATTTGCCACCCCATAATGATTGATCAAAAGTTATATTATCATTTGTATTTGGTAACGCGTTTAAATCTTTATAAAAATTACTATTTATTTCACCTTTAAAAATTATTGGTATTCCATAATAATACCCTTCAGTACTTTCAATTTTATTTAATAAACGATTATTAAAGTTTTCTGTATATTTATAGTATGTTTCTTGTTTAAAATAATATTTATTTATTGTTATAAAGTTCATTATACCTATTGCTATTATTAAAATTGTTATTATTGTATTTAAGTAATTAGGTTTTGTTTTATCCAATATTAATATCATCAATAAATAAAATGAAGAGAAACTATATATTTGTAGTGATGTTAAATCTGCTTTGAATGCCATAAAATCTACTATATTAAATGTTAATGGTATTAATATAATTATAATTGAAAGTAATATTATATTTGTTTTGCTTTTATAAATTTTATCTTTATTTATTTTTGTTATTAATAAAATAAAGGTTAATATTATTGTTAAAATTCTTATTATGCTTTCGTGTATTGAAACTCTAAAATATGATTTTCCTATAAAATATCCAATAAAATGTTTATATGTTCTGAATATTAACTTTGGCCACTCTCTTATTGGCGGAATTCCCATACTGTTTGCACCTTTATAGTTTGATAATGATGTTTTGTTTATTAATAAAAGTACTTTTAGTATTATAAAATATATTATAATTCCTAAAATACCCATTATAAATAATTTCAATATATCTTTTAATATCTCTTTTTTCTTATCTATTATTTCTTTTATTATATATATAATTATTAGTGATACTGATACTGCAATATATGATTGGTAATTACCTAATGAAAGAGCAATACAAAAACTTCCTGGTATGAAACCGTATTTCCATTTTGTACTTAGCCAAACTGCTAGTACAGCTAAGAGTAAAGATGTCATGTATATTTCTACCATAAATAAATAACTAAATGATAGAGCTAATGATGGGAAAGTTGTTATTATTAATGATATTAGAACCATATTTTTCTTATTTTTTATTTTGAAAATATCACATATTAATAAACTAATTATTGCTAGTATAATTATTACTAATATAAAATTTATTGATGGTGACATTAATGACGTTGTAAATAATGTTCCGTTATTCCATCTTCCACTTGTTAATGCAAAATCTTTAAATACTAAATATGATAAATCATCTTCGTTTGCTAGTCTTCTAGTAAAAAAATAAAAATGTGTTAAAAATGTAAATATCATACTGCTATAAATTGAATATTTATACTTATCATATAATTCTTTTAATATTTTCATTATTTTTTTCATATGCTTCTCCTTTATACTTGTATCTCTTCTTAAATATAATATTTTTAATATATTGTGTCAATATTATTATTTATTTTTATTAGTTATTAGATAAATTGTCGTGTTTTGATATGTTTTTAGAGATTTTGTCGAAATGCTTTATTTATATTTAGAAGTGATATAGTATAACTAATCGAGCATTCATGTTGGTGTTTACCTTACTAACTGAGATTCTTTTTGAATTTGTAGGAAGTAGGTGATAATATGTTCAAAAATTTGGAAAAATTATTGAATAGAATTATTATTATTTTAATGCTAATCTTTTTAGATAAAGAATAGTTTATATATAAAATAAAAAACATCAGCCAACTCAGTTAGGGCCGATGTTTATCCAACCAGGGTAGACATCCAACTTTCAGGGGGTTGAACGCTCACCTAATTAAATAATATCATTTGGTACTATATGTGTCAAATGTTTTTTCTTTCATATTTTTATCATAAATAAAAATGTTGATAAGTTATTTGTTATCAACATTTCTGTTTATTTTTTCTTTTAATATTACTATTAAATATTTTATATTATGTTTTATAAATCTTGTTATTCTTTTTGGCTCACTTGCTATTCTATATAACCATTCCAAATTCAATTTAATAAAAATTCTTGGAGCACGTTTTTTAGTACCACTTAATACATCAAATGAACCACCTACTCCTATAAATATTCCTTTTTTAAATTCATTTATATGTCTATTAATTAATTTTTCTTGTAGTGGTATACCTAATGCTAACATAACTATATCAGGATTAGTTGTTTTAATATAATTCATTACTCCATCTTTATCCTTTATATAACCATTTGTTCCGCCAACTAAATTTATGTTTGGATATTTAGTATTTATAATACCTGTTAACTTATCTATTACATCTTCACTAGCACCAAATAAATATACTTTATATTTATTTTTATTTGCTAATTCGAATAAATATTCTGCTAAGTCTACACCTGTTATTCTTTCTCTAATACTATATCCAAGTATATTACTTGTTTTAACTATGCTTATTCCATCTGGTACTACCAAATTATTTTTATTATAAATCATTTCTGATATTTCAGAATCTCTTCTGGATAGCATATAAGTTTCTGGATTAGCTGTTATTATAAATTCTTTTTCTTTGCTTTTTAATTTATTTTCAATTAATTTATAACATTCTTTTTTTGTATTTATGTATAAATTAGTATAAATATTATTATGATTTATGTTTTTAAAGAAATTTATATTTTCTTCTTTTATTAAATTATAATTGTATTGTTTTGATATATTTAAAGATTTTTTTTGATAATCTTTTCTTAGTTTTTCATCATCTATTAAATTTTTTAATTCATTAATCATTTCTTTTTCATTTCTATTTTTTATTAAAATACCATTATCTTTAATAATTTCTTTTGCTCCTAAAGCGCTATCATATGCTATAAGTGGTAATCCATGGCTAGCAGCTTCTAAAAGTACTAATCCAAAAGATTCTTCTATTGATGTCATTATATATATGGATGCTTCTTTATAAAGTTTATTTAGTTCTTCTGTATTTTTAAATCCTAATAATTTAATATTATTTTCCATATTTAATTCTTTTATAAGATTATTTAAATTATCATACTCACTTCCAGTACCTACAATCGATAAAGTCCATTCTTTATTGTTTAATTTGCTAAATAATTTAATTAAATCATCATATCCTTTTACTTTTTCTAATCTTCCTACAGTTATTATGTTTTTGTTTTTTAAATTGGATATTTTATTGTCTGATTCTATAGGCATGTTATTTGTTTTTATTTTATATCTATATTCTGTAAATAATTCTTTATAATAATTAGTTAAGTAGTTGCTACTTGGCATTAAATAGTCAACACTTTTTAATATATAATGTAATTTATTTAAGTATTTTGTATTATTGTTATGATAAATATGTTCTTCTGCTATTTTAATATTATTATATTCATTATTTCTTATTAATTTTTCTGTAAAATCTATTCTAGTAGATATAATAATTTCACTATTACAATTTATCATTGATTTAGTAATTAATGTATGTTTTAAATAAAGTACTTTTATACTATATATACCTTGTTTTATTATGTTGATTATATTTTTAGAATGTAATGCTTCTTTAAATTCTTTTCTATTTGGAATTATGTTAGTAGTTAAGTATTTAACTTTTATATTATCATTTAATTTAAAATCAGGTTTATCTTTTAATTTATATAAACTTATTATTTCTACATCATATAGGTCGCTTAATATATTTGCCTTAGTACAAATATTTTTTTCTACTCCTCCGTAATTTAAGTGTAAAGCGTATATTGATACTTTATTTTTTTTGATTTTATTATCTTTTTTATTTAATAAGTTTATTTCATTCATGGCAAGCAATAAATATAAGATTATATATATCGATACAGCAGGTGCTGCTAATGTGTGTCCGCTTATACAAGATATACTTAAAATTAGTCCTATCATTAATGTATAAAATATTGTGTTTATATTTAATTTTCTAAATTGAATTAATTTTGTTAGATAGTAAATGAAAGGTAATAATACTAGTATTAGTGCAATAAGTCCAGAATGAAAGAATATATCTAATACGTCTATTTCAATAAGTTTTGTTATTGCATAATGTTTTATTTCTATTGTATTTGAATATCCTATTCCTAATAATAATACTTTTGTATTAAAATGTTTAGAATATATTTCATATGTTAATCTAAAATATATGTCTCTTGAAGATAACATTATTCTTCCATATTTTTTTATTTGTTTTACTAGTTTAGAATCGTTGCTTAGTTTATCTTCTTTTTCTATTTTTTTTCTTATTCTTCCATATTCCTCTTCTAAGAAACGTTCATTCTTTTCTTGTACAGTTACGGGATCTTTTCTCGGAGGTTCTGGTTTTACTTTAACATTTTTTAATTTTTTTGGATCTTTTGGAATATTATATTTTACATTATTAAGTGTACTACTATTTAATATAAGAAGAATAATACCAATTAGAATAAATCCCATTTTTAAAGTTGCTTTTTTGTTTTCCTTAATTAATGATAATACTAATATAATTATTGTTGTGATTATTATTCCTAATACTGAAACTTTAGTTCCTAAAGAGAATATCATTAAAATCATAAAAATTATTAGAACTATGTTAAGTTTACTTTTATTAATTTTTGTTAATAAAAATGGGTATAGTAGTGTTAAAATAACTGATATTTCATTTGCTGAATTAAACCATCCTGAACTTCCTTTATAACCTTTGTAATTATAAGTACTAAATCCTGTATTTGTAATTAATGGTAAAAATAATAGTATTCCATATGTTATAAAATTTATTATTAGTATTTTGATTATTTTTTCTTTATCAAATTTATGTTCATCAAAGAAGCATAATAAACAAACTAATAGTATTGGAAAATACATTGTTTTAAACAAATATATTGATTCTTTTATAAACATAGACATTGTTAGATATTTTATTTTTGATAAAATATATGCTAGCATGTATATGAATATTAGGAGTATGTATATTAAACCTTTCTTTTTATATTTTGATGTTGAAAAGATTAGAGTTATTAACATTATTGCTAAAAATAATAATTTGACTATTACTCCTATACTTACTGTAAGATTAAATAATCTTGTTGATATAGATGTTAGTAAATCTATAATTGGTAATAATATTAAAAATATATATAATTTTTTGTTGTTGCTCATAAAGTACACCTACCTATAAATCATTATAGCAAAAATGATGTAGAAAAAAAATAGAATTGTTATAATCCTATCGAGTAAAAGTTCTTTTTTAATTTTTTTTAATAAATTTATTAATTAAGTATTATTATATTATTTTTTTTATTATTTATAAATTTATATAATATAAATTTATTTGCAAAATATTTTAAAAAAACTTCTTTTTGAACGTAAAAAACATACTTTTAGACAATTTATATGTTTACTTAATTTACATTGTTATACTTTTGTTGTTTTGGATACAAGACTAGAAAGAGGTGATTTGACTTGATGAAAAAATTAAAAGCCGTTTTACCTATAGTGGTAATACTTTGAGTTATAAACAATATAATTTCGAAATATTAATATGTTTTAAATTTATTCTAGATTAATTAAAAGTATATTAATAATATTGTTTATACTATTTCTTTTAGCCACTAAAAAATTTGAGTAGCAAATAAAAGAGATAAATATGTCAAAATTTATTAAAGTGTAAACAATAATTTATATATAGTATACGATATGTAATATTATTGCATACTCAAAAAAGAATCACCGTGACTGGTGATTTTTTAGTTTTTATTTTTATATTTTTTCTTTAAAATCTTTGATAGTATGAAACATGGTGGGATTGTTAGAAAAGAAAGTATTTTCATTTTTGTATCTTTTAAAATATTTTTATTTGCAATGCATGAATAAACTCCAAAAGTCAAACAATTTTTTATTCTTATAGAAAGTTTGTATTCTTTACTCATAAACATTAATGAATTAGCTCTTGCTCCTTGTGGATTATTTACAACTAATCTCATCCAATTTTTTGAAAGTCCATCATTTAAATATTCAGCATAATAAATAACGATTGGAATATAGGCTAAATTGTATTTTTTTGAAATTTCTCCAGTTACTATTGCTTCACTTAAGAAATTTTCTCCTTTAAAAACAGGATATGGATATTTTTTCAATATTTCTGTACTCATTACTTCACACATATCTGCTAAATTACCTTCGTTATACTTAAAATCATTCATGTTAGAAATACATTCTTTAAATGTTTTCTCTTTATATATTGGATTATTTAATTTTTTTAAGAAAGTCATTCCACATATTTTTTCTGTGTCTTTATACTTTTTCCAATATTTATGAATATTTTCCACGGCTTTTTCATCTAAATAATCATCACTATCTAATATTAATATCAATTCACCTTTTGCTTCTTTGGTTCCTAAATTTAATGCTGTATGTTTTCCTCCGTTTTCTTTATAAATATATCTTATATTTATTTTTTTATCTTTTTTTACTTTTTCAATGTATTGTTCTGTATTATCAACAGAGCCATCATCTATTACTAGCCACTCAAAATTTTTATCTGTTTGCTGTAATAAACTTTCATATGCTTTATTAATTAATTTTTCTCTATTGTATGTCGGTGTTAGAATTGTTATCATTTTCTTCCTCCATGCTATTATAAATATTTATTAATCTTTTTTCCATTATTTGCCAATTATATTTTTCTTCATACATTTTTTTAGAATTAAATGAAATATTTTTTAATAACTCTTTATCTTTACTTATCTCTTCTAGTTTTTGTATTAATTCTTTTGCGTTATAATTTATAGAAAAACCAGTTTTATTTTTTTCTACTAACTCATCTATTCCTGTGTTTTTGCAAACTATTATTGGCTTTCCTAATGCCATTGCTTCATATACTTTATTTGGTGCAGAATATTTGTGATTTTTTATATCTGGATCATAAGTTGCTAATAATATATCACAGTCTTTTTCAAGACATAAAACATCATTGTATTTTAAAGAACCATAAAAATATATATTTTCATGTTTTTCTGCAATTCTTTTTATTTCAGTTTCATATTTGCCAAAACCACCGATGTGCAATTCAAATTTATTATTTTTAGCAATCTCATTTACTGTTTCCATTATTAATCTATGGTCTTGTAAAATTCCAACATATACTATTTTTCCTTTTTTTGAATTACTTTTTATTATTTTGTTATAATTTATATTATTTAAATTAGGCGTATTATGAATTATTACTAATTTTTTTGGATTGCTATTTTTTATTTGTTTTTTTCTCCATTCACCACAAATTATTGAAACTTCAGCGTTATTAATTACATTATTTTCTAATTTATTTACTATTTTTTCTAATTTTGCTGGCATTGGTCTTGAATCTGTATAATAATCATACATATCATAAACTAATTTTTTATTATACATTTTAGCTACTATGTTTGAAATAAAACCACAATCAAAATCGCATGCATGAATGTACTTATATTTTTTATTATTTTTTATTAAAACTATAACCAAATATATTTGAAACAATAATAATCCTATTATATTCTTTTTAGATTCTCCATATGTTGAGTTAAACTTAAAGAAACTACATTCTAATTTTTTGTTAGATATTTTAAAATTTTTATAATCATTAATTCTTTTGTCTCTATCCCACCCTATAACACACACATTATAATTATTGTTAATTAATGACTCTATTTCTTTTGTGGCTCTTGAATCATTTATTATGGAAGTGCTTCTTACATAACATATTGTATTATTATCTTCTTTTTTTAATTTATAAATACTCATTAAATAAATTATAGTTTGAATAGAATACGCTATTATTAATGTATAGTTTATACCATTTAAATTAAACTTGTTTATCATCATTTTAGATAATATTAAACTTGTTAATAAAGATATTATTGCGCCTAGTAATAATGTGTTATAATCTCTAATCACTGTTAGTATAGTTCCTAAGAACCAAATAATTGCAATTATTGTTGACGCTATTATTACACCACTAAATAAGTAAGTATATGGTGCTATTTCTTTTCCAAATAATAAAGTTAAAAAGAAATTTGCAAAAAAATGTGAAAATAATATTCCAGTAAATCCTATAATTATTATTAATAAATTTGTTCTATTCATTATTTGTTTTAATTCTTTAATTTTATTTTTATCATAAAGTTCTGCAAAGTGTGATACTAAAGGGCTAAAAATAAATGAACATGCAACTTGAATTATTAACGCTGGTGTTGCAACTGTTGAATAATATCCTAGCATTTTTGTACCTAAAATATTTTCTAATGTAACTTTTGGATACATTGATACATAATTGAATAAAAATCCATATATTACTAATGGAATACAAATTATTAATAATTTTATTATATTATTTTTATTTGTAAATCCTAAATTTTTGTATTCTTTTTTATAATTTTTTATATCATAAAAATATATAAATATGTAAGTTGAAATCATCATTATAATTATTGATAATAATATATTTTTACATAATAATAAAGTTATAGTGAATGATATTAAGGTTAATAAACCTCTTATAAAAAATGATAATCCTATAATATCAAATCTCCATTTTTTTTGTAATGAACCATGAATAACATCCACTAATGCTTCAGAAAGTTTAAATATCATATAAAATATAATACATAATAGTTGATATATTTCAAATTGTTTTAGTAAACTATATATAATTGTTAAAACTAAGGCAATTAAACAAGTTATTATTCTTGAAGTTATGTATGTTTTTTCACTGAATTTATTTTTTATATCTGATGCTTGATAGTTTCTCATATTAAATGATGCTATTACTGTATAAGTTGTAGAAACAGTCATAGCTAGTGATAATATTCCTGCTGTTTCATATCCAGCTATCCATACTACAATGAATGTTATTATCCATTGGCAAAATAAATATGTAAAAGAACCTATTGAATTATATAAAATGCTTTTTTTTATTTTATTTGATTCTTTCATTTATATCACTCTCTATTTTCTTTGCTGTATTTTTCCACAAGAATTTATCACATACAGTTATATATATTTCTTCACTATATTTATTTCTTAATTCTTTATTATTAATTAACAATTCTAAAGCTTTTTCTAATTCTTTTTCTGAATTAATCATTATACCATTTTGTTTATCATTTATTATTTCTTTTATTCCACCTTGTGGTGATGCTATGATTGCACATTTCATTAATCCGGCTTCTAATATTGAAGTGGGTAATCCTTCTGGCCATAAAGGTGCGTATACAAATATATTTGTTTTTTCATATAATTTTGTTAACCCTTTAAAATCTAATTTTCCCTCAAATATAATATTTTTATTATCTTTGTATTTTTCTTTTAATATATCTAATTGATTTCCATTTCCAGCTAAATGTAATTCTATATTGTTATGTTGTTTATTTATACTTTCAAAACTTTCTAATAATTCATAAACACCTTTTTGTTTTAATATTCTTCCTGCATAAGTTATAATTATTTTCTTTTCATTCTTTTTTATTTTATTTACATCATAGAATTCGGTAATTGAATTATACCATACACCATCAGAGTTTATTCCAAAATGTTTTTGCCATTCACAAGCACCCAATGAAACACCATAATAATAATTTACGTATTTTTTTACAAAGCGTGTCAAGCAATGTTCATATATTGCGCCAAAAAAGTCTAATACTTTATTGTCTATTGTTAAATGTTCTGAACCATGTTCTATTAAGAATACTGGGATATTATGTTTTTTTGCATATTTTGCTCCGACCATTGTAGTTAAGTGAAATCTAGTATTTACAATAACTGCATCATATTCTTTTTTGTCTAATTCTTTAAATATGCTTTTAAACTCTTTATTATGCTTTGGAATAGGATATCTTGATTTAAACAAATTATATATTGGTATTCTATAGTTTTTTATGCCATTAATATCTTCTTCTGTTTTTAAGTTATCATAGTTTGAAGAGACAATAGTTGTATTCCATCCTAATTTTTTAAATTGTTGTGATAAATTATCTGTATATCTTTCAATACCACCAAGGTGAGGTAAGTGATAACCAGAAAAAATTAATAAATTTTTACTTCTTTGATTTGCCATTTTCTTTTACCTCTTTTTTTAACATAGATACTTCTTGTACTAGTAATTTAATTTTTTCTGTTTGACCAGATATAATAATTGTCATAGAAATATTTATTATTACAAGTATACCTATAAAGAATACTATTATTAAATTTGATGATAAATTAAAGCCTAAAAATTTAGTAATTACATTTAATAGATTTGGTACTAGTAAAGATATTAATAATAGTCCAAATGCAACTAACCAAACTAAAGAATACTTAATATTCATTCTACCTTTTTTTAATATATTTAATATTACTAATATTATAAATAGAGTTATTATTATTGAATAGATTAATAGTTTACCTGTCATATTAACTTCTCCTTATACCTGTGACTATTATTGATAATATTACATTTATCATATAATATACTGATTTCCATGTTTTGATAGATGATGTTCCTTCTTTTCTTTCATTCATACTTACACCAACTTCTGAAATAGTATAGCCTTTTTTTAATATTGTGACTGTTGAAACTGGTTCTGGATATTCTATTGGATAATATTTTGCAAATTCAGCGATTAGTTTTTTGTCAACTGCTCTAAATCCGCTAGTTGTGTCATGTATTTTTTTATTTGTAAATAATTTTATAAAAAATGATATTAGATTTATTCCACATTGTCTCATCTTTGTTGATTTAAAATCACTTGAATCATCTATAAATCTTGAGCCTATTACCATATTTGATTTTTTATTTATAATAGGTTCAATTATTTTACTTACATAATTAATATCATGTTGTCCATCACCGTCAAATTGTATTGCTATGTCATAATTATTTTCTAATGCATATTTATATCCTGTTTGTACAGCTCCACCTATTCCTAAATTGTGAATTAAGTTTATGTGATTAATATTATTTTCTTTAAATATCTTTTCTGATTTATCAGTACTACAATCATTTATAAATATATAATCATATTTTATTTTGTTTTGTTTATTATAATTGTTTATTTCATTATAAACTTTTAATATATTTTTTTCTTCGTTGTATGAAGGAATTATTAGTAGTATTTTCATTGTTATACCTCCTTGCAATTAGTTTATTAATTACTATCATTACTACAAATACCATTGTAATGTAATTTATATATACATATCTTAAATCTTGTGCAATATTAATTGGCAATAATGACAATGTATTTGCTAGCATTGGTAATGTTGTTAACCAATACTTTTTAGTTTTCTCAATTTTGTTTAAGATAATGACTACTAAAATGCATATATATAAAATATTTGCTGGAAAATGCAAAATGTTAATATATTTGCAGTTTAAAGTAAAATTTATTACTTTATCATAAAAATTGTGAAAATTTTTTAAAATAGGATTTATTTTAGAATTGAAACTGCTTGTTTCTCCCCAATCAGAAAAATCGTAAGAATAAACATAACCATGTGATATTGGCATAATCAATAGTGAATCAGCTTTCAAGTAGTGTTTAATAAATGAAAGTGGATTTTTAATTGTTGATTTTATAAATATACTTCTAAATTCTTTTTGATTTTTTAGTAAATACTCTTTATCAATATTCATAAGACTGGTGTTGTTTATTAAATAACCTGTATAGGCATATTTCCATTCATCTATATTTGCTACATTATTTAATAAAGTTAGGTCTTTTTTATCTGTTATAATATTATCACTTAAATATTGTCCATATATCCATACCATGTAAGTATTTATGGTTCCTATAGACTTTTCATTAGAATTTGTTTTAGATAAATTTGTGTAATAATTTTTAGGCACTTGAAGTATTATATTGAAAAGTAAAACAGTTATTATGAATTTTAAAAATATTTTTTTATTTATATTATTCTTTTTCATCATAAATAATGTGATGATAAGAAGCAATGTTGAAACTATCATACCATTCAATCTATAATTAAAAATTAAAAATAATAACAACCCCATGATTATGTAGTTTCCAATTTTATATTTATATTTATTTTCATTCCATTCATATAAACTTATACCATAATTTAACAAATAATAAGAATATAATATATCTTTCCAAAGTGTAATATTATAAATGCAAATTATTGGTGTTATTGAAATGATAATTGCAAATATAATTTCAATCCAAAATTTCATGTTTTTTTCTCTTGTTATTTTAAAAATTCTCACTAGTGTTAATGACGATATAAACATTTGAAATAATATTATTGTAGTTGTAGTTTTATGTATTTTTGATAAAATGTACATGAAATATGTACTTAAAAATGGATGAGAGTTTGTTAATTTACCTGTAATAACTTCGTTCCATTGCACATTACTATCATAAGTTAAAATTCCCGGATAATAACTTAAAAATATAAATAAAAATATTAAGAAAAATAAAAAGAACAGTATTACATTTTTTTTATTTTCTTTTATCGTTTGCTTTAATTTATCCATTTTAAATCACCTATATATAGTATACTTTATATAACATATTTTTACAAATAAAAATGCCTTTATAGGCATTCTAATTTTGAATATTCATTCATTATTTTTTCTCTATTATTTTTAACAAAATTTATTTTGTCTGCTATTTCATTTATATCATCATCTGATTTTACTACTAAATGTTCTTTTAAATATTTATTATTATCAAAATATGTTGTATTTCCGACTAAACATGGAATTCCTAAATTAAAACTTTTTTTGATTAATTCTATGTTTGTATTAGTAAAATTTATGTATAAATTTATGAAATTATCTTTCATTACTTCATCTATGTTTGTTTCTTTTTTGCAATTTAGTTTAAAGAATTCTATAAAGTTTTTTGTTGCTTTCATAACATAATTAAACTTGCATATATCATAGTCTACAAAAGTTAATGATGCTAATTGATTATAAAAGTTGTTATTTGGATCAAAATCATTACTTAGTATTCCTATAGAATTAGAATCTTTATATTTTGCTTTTTTACTTTTAACATTTAAGTTAATTAATTCGCAATTATATCCTGCATTTTCAAGTACTGTAAGTGTATCTTCATTTATACATCCTATACTTTCTATAAGATTTCTATCAATATATTCAAATATACATTCTAAGTAATATCTAGTACCTGGATTAGATAAGTTAGAGAATGAATCTCTAAATATCCAACATACAGTTATTTCTTTTTTTAATCTTGGTAAAATGAATCTATAAAAATCATTATTACCAACTAAGTATATTTTTTTTATTTTAGAATTATTTATTAATTCTATTATTTTATTATCTTCTTCAACTTTGTCTATTTCTATTACATTTTTTAAAGTATATTCTATACTGTCTTTTAAATCTAAATCAAAGCGAGGTAATAATACTATTTCTTGTTTATTTTTATAATTTTCTAATTGTTCTATCATTTTAACCTCACTTTTCTATAAATTCTTTTACACTTTGTATACTTAATTTATCATTTTCTTTTTTCCATGATTTATAAAGCTTTAATATTTCTTCTTTATTTTTTAAACATAATTTTATTTTTTGGGAAATCTCTACTGGACTTTCTTCGTTATTAACTACTAAATATTTTTCTAATTCAGTATTTTTAAAATAATGATGATTGTTTCCTGTTAAACATATAGTGTCTGTTTCAAATGACTCTAATGGTAACATTGGAGCACATTCAGAAAATGTGACATATAAGTTTAATGTGTTTTTAGACATTCTATCTAATAGTTCATTTCTTGGAATTGCTTTATCTAATCCAGTGACTTTCAATCCTAAATTGCTTGCGAATGATGCTGCTTCATAATCCATTGGAATTATGTCAATTGTAGCATTTTTTATTAATGATACCGCTGCAATTTGTGCGAATAAGTTTTTTCTCCAATCGTCTTTTTTTGCAGCATATAATCCTATCACTAAATTATCTGGTTCTGTATGTTTTATTTTTTTAGGAAGTATAACATTGTTTCTAATAAAACTAACATCTATTCCTAAATTTTCATAAAATTTTATTAAAGATTCTTTACATGTGCCAAATGTTGTTAATGTTCCGTCTTTAGCCATATCTATAAGTTCTAAATTTCTTTCCCAGCCATATGGTTCTGATACTTGTGAGATGCTTCCATGCCAGAAACATTTTATTTTTATATTTGGATTTTTCTTTTTTAAATAGAATGCTAATTCTTTCCATCCTAAGCACATTGCGCTAAAAATAACTTGTGTTATGTTTTGTTCTAATATTAAGTCGCCAAATTTTCTTATGTCTCTTTTTCTAAAGAATTCTCCACATGGTACTCTATTATTATCAAACAATTCTATTGTTGCACTAGTTATTCCTAACCAATCTGGATTATGCATAACTATATAATCATTATTAATCTTTTTTAATGCTTCTATTCCTACTTCAATATCACGTTTGTATTTTCCACCATTTAAGTAAGTATATTTGAAATATTTTGCTGGTTTGTATAAAAATTTTCTAATTACTATTCCACCTAAATGTCTAACTTTTTTATAAGTTTTATTTAGTTTGTCAACATTTTTTTCTCCAAACTTTCTATTTAAAGATATTTTTAATTTTTCTTTTTTGCCAAACCAACTTGCATCAAAATAATGTATCATACAAGTGTTTTCAGTAAATAAATTTTCTTTAAAGTTAAATGATAATGGATAGAAATATTCTCTTGGATAGATAGTTATATTATGTGGTAAATGTTGGATTTCATTTGATAAATGGTCTAGTCCTAATTCGTTTAATATTCTAGTCATTATTCTTGGTATAGACATTTTAAATAAATTATTTATGTCAAAATGTTCTTGACTTTGATAAAAGTCTAACATTCTTTTTGCGAAATATGTTTTAGGTTTACTTGCGCCCCATACTGCAGAATTTACCATAAATGAATCTTCTAGTCCTAAAAATGTTTCTTCATTTCTTAAAAAATCTATTGGTTTTGTTATTAACATATCTGTATCAAAATATATTCCACCCATATTATATATTGCTTTTGTTCTTGCATAATCTGCAACAAAAGCCCATTTTTTATTTTCATAAGCTTCTTTTACAAATGGACATTCATTAAAATCTACATTTGTTTCATCCCATTTTATTATTTCATAATCAGGCAAATATTTTTTCCATGATTCTATACATTTTTTTGTTAATTTTGATAATGGTCTTCCACCAAACCAACAGAAGTGTATATATTTAGTATTCATAAAGTTAGACTCCTTCTTTAAGTATATATATAAATTATAAGATATAAATAAGAAAAAAGCAATTTAATGCTTTTGATTTTTTATAATATTGTAGTATCCTAATTGCCAAGTTAGTTCTTCTTCATTGTAGAATTTTACAATTTTATTTTTTTCTACAATTTTAATAATTAATTTTTCTCTTTTTGTATTATTCTTATTGTATGGGAATAATATTTGCATATTCATAATAGAAGATTTTGACATTCTTAATTTAAGTGTTTTAAAATAATATTTTTTTAAAGTTTTAACTACAGAATTTATTCTTGCTTTAATTAATTTGTCGTTCGAAGTCAAATTGTTAGTACTTTTTCTATATTTTAAAGTTATGTCTTCTAGTACATTTATTGTGCATCCTTTACTTATTGAATCGCACCATAACTCGTAGTCTTCAGAAATATATTTAGAATTATATTTTAAATTATATTTTTTTATAGAACTTTTCCTAAACATTACAGTTGGATGACAAATAGGATTACTGATTAGTAAATTACATTTTAAATTTTCAAAACTAATATTTCCATTAAACCAAGGACCATTTACACTTTCAAAATATTCTGCATTTGTTGCTAAAATGTCTACATCATTATGTTTTTCCATATAATTATATTCAATTTCTAATCTATTTTTTAATGATATGTCATCCGAATCCATTCTAGCTATATATTTGCCTTTGCTCTTTTCTAGTCCTATATTTAATGATTTTGCTAGTCCTAATTTCTTATTGTTTTTTATGATAGTAATTCTTTTGTCATTATATTTATTTAATAAATTTTCAATCTCAATTTGTTCACTACTTTTTTCTAAAATAACAATCAATTCAAAATTTTTATATGTTTGATTTAATATACTATCAACTGACTCTTTTAAATATTTTTTTGAGATAACCGGCAAGATTACACTAATCATTATTATTCTCCTCTATTATTTTATAAACATTATCAAATATTTCATTACCTAGCTCTGGATATTTTATTAAATCCTTATTAAGCATAATCTTTATTGATTCTTCCAATTTTTTTAAATCATGGTCTAAGAATATAATATATTTGTTATCACAAAATTGATTGTAATATTTATAAAATTCTTTAATTTTATTATTATATGAACTAAACACTATGCATGGAGTTTTTGTAATTATTGAAAATAGCATGCCGTGTAATCTATCAGTAATAACAAGTTTTTTTTGTGCGAATCTCTCTAATTCTTTTTCAAGTACATTATATTTTTCAGATTTTTTAATATTTTTAAAATATAAATTATTTGTAAAGTCAAAATTTTCACAATATTTTTCTGTTATTTTTTTTATTTCATTATATTCATCATTATTCATGCCACTTTCGTCTGAAAGATCTCTTAAGCATAATAAGATTTTTTCTCTTTTGAAATCATATGATTTTTTTAAAAATAAAGTTAAGTCCATAGCAGTTTTTTTGTGCACATTTACAAAATTTTTATTTGCAAAATTATAACTATCGTCACCTCTAAAAAGCATCGTTAAATATTTATGATTATTATAAATATTTGCACTTATTTCTAATTCTTTTTTTCCTTCAGGTGTATCATCAAAATATATAGTTTGTGGTAAAATAATGATTTTATTATTTTTAAAAGTTGAAATTACTTTTCTTCTTAAATTTTCTTCCAACAAAAATTTATTACCTAAATTGCCTCCGCCTTGCAACAAAATAATATCATTATCATTTATTATTTCATTTATTAAATCAAATTTACTATCGTATTCATAAGTACTTACTTCAATTATTACTCTATCTTTATAATATTTTTTGAGAAAAGACAGTTCTCCACAAGTTATGCAAGTATCTCCTATATTATTATGTTCTGATGTACCTATTAAGAATATTTTTTTCTTACATCTTATATTTGAAATCGTTATTTCCTTCGTTAAAGTAATGTCTTGCTGAGCGTCATATAAATTGTTATGTAAATTTTCCATATTTTTATAAATATTTATAATATCTTCAGAAAATTTATTTTTATCATTAACTAATTCTTCTAAAGTGTCGTTTATTTTTTCTACTTTTTCTTCTACGCTATATTCTCTATTATTTATATTTAATGTTGTCTCATTTATTGTATTAATTTTTGCATTAATTGTATCTAATTTTTTTGTCAAACTTTGAATCATATCGTGTTGTAAATTCAATCTTTCATCATATGATGACAATACTTCATATTGTAAATTTCTGAGACGATTTCTTATAGGATTATATAATTTTTTTCCTATCTTAATCATTATTTTTTTATATATTGGGCGTTCTTTTGTTATATTTTGTTCAGTATTTTGATTCAGATTTGTTTTTTCAAATAATCCTTTTAAATAACCATTTTTACATTCAAACAATCTTAATTTAAAAACTTTTTCTAGTGCAAATTGATCGTACTTACAAATTGTTTTATTGTTTTTTAATGCTTTATTAAAGATAGTTTCAACAATTTTATATTCTTCATCTGAAACTTTTCCATTCCAAGGTCCAATTAATGGTAAATCTTCTTTTTTTATTTCAACGTTTAATTCCTTGAAATTCTTTCTTATAAGCTCTCTCATCATGTCGATTGTTTTGTTATTTTGACCAGCTGATCCATTATGCCAACGATGAAAGAATAATACTTCATGTATGCATCCAACTCTCATACCCTTATCAAATGCTCTTAACCAAAGTTCCCAATCCTCTACAAAACCTCTAGTTTCATCATAAAACAAATTATTTTTTATAAAGAAATCCTTTCTAAACATAATTGTAGGATGGTCAAATGGGCAAGTGAATATCGACCATGCTTTACTCATTTCACCCTCAAAAGAATATCTTTTTTCCCACATATCTCCAATATATTCAAAATCAGATGTTACCAATTCAATATTTTTATGTTCTTCCAAATATTTTACTTGTTTATATATTCTTCTTTCTTTGCAAAGATCATCATCATCCATTCTTGCAATGTATTTTCCTTTAGCATTTTTTATACCGATATTTAAACTTTTTGCAATTCCCATTCTTTCTTTATTGACAATAAGCCTAATTCTATTATCATCAAATTTTTTAATTAATTCTTCTATTTTATCAACTTCAAATGGTTCTATTACTATAATTATTTCACTATTTTCATAAGTATATCCATTATCATCTGTTTGATCAACTACTAAAGTTCTTAATGCATCTTCCATTAATTCAATATTTGGTTTGTAACATGGAATAATTACTGATACTATTGGATTAAAATTTTGATTTAATTTACTTCCACCTAAAGAAATCCATCTATCATAAGCTTTTTTCCATTCTGGATATTTATTTAAAAGATATTGATTGTTCCAAAATTTTCTACTTCCCCATGAATGAACTATTATAGCTTTTTCATCGTCTCTTTTATATGAAGGATAAAAACAATATGCTCCATTATTACCAGCTGGTGTTACATTTATTTCAAATTCTTGTATAAATATATTAAGAATTCCTTGATCTGGTAATATCAAATTATCTGCATATTCTTCAGTTTTATTATATAACCATTGCGTATGCATATTATTTGTTTTTAGTTTTTCATTTACTACAATTAAACCTGAACTCATATTATATTTTTCCATGTCATAAAATGGTATTTGTGTTTTAAAACAGGTCTTAACATAGTCGATTTTATTATAACTACAATCGTCAGGAGATTCAAAATTTGCTACCATTCCAGTAATTTTGGATTTATTGATTAGGTTTGTTAATTCTTTTTTAATAACAACATCTGTATCAATCCACATTATTGTTTCATACTCATCTAATAATTCAAACATATGATACCTTGCAAACATTAGATCTGAAAATTTCTTAAAATTTTCTAAATCAGAAGTTTCTTTACTAAAAGGCCTTTCATATTTTATAAATTTACAAGGCATTATATTGTTCATGACTTCCTTGTCTTTTTCTGTTATAGTTTTATAATAAATTATTGCTTCATCAAATAATCCCTTATTTGTTTCTTGAATTTGTATTAAAATATTTCCTATTAATGATGCTCTTGTATCAGCAAGCATAATTGCATTTCTTTTTTTCATAAGTTTTACCTCCATAAATCTGTAACTAATATTATATTTTCTTTATTACTATCTTTTTTGTATGATATATATTTATTTATGTCAAAGCAAATTATTGCATCTACATTTGGGTGTTTATCATATTGAGTAATAATAGGCGTTTTTTCCATTTTTATTATTTTTTTTGCAATATACTTTAGTTTGGATTTTATAGAACTTTTTTTTCTAATATTTTCTTCTTCTATAATATAAATACAAAACTTCATTTTTATTTTTTGTAGTTTAAAAACATTTATAATATTTTTAACATATTTTTCATCAAAAACTAAGCCTATACTTTTTATATTTTTGTTTATCAATAAACTTTCTAATGAGTTCATATATTTTGTTTCTTTCATTACTATGTTGTTAAAATCTATTTCTCTAATCCAATTTATAATATTTTTAGCATCTTGATTATATTCTACGTTCGACTCTATAAATTTAGATGACATAAAATATTTCATTTCTTTTTGTAAACATTCTTTTCCTTGTTTGTCTATTCTATTTCTTAATTCAGAATATAAAGGAGTATTAAGTTCTGGTATAGCTCCTAACGTTAATAATACGTATGCTGCATAACAATGAGACCATGGACATTTACAACCTATTGCTTTAAAATGGATTGGTTCATTAGGATTTTCAAAAATATTTTGAATTATAGGACCTCCACCAAAGCAAGGTGCTATATTTCCATTTTGTAAATACAATGTAAATATCCAATCACCAGCATAACAAAATTCTTTTCTTTTTTCTCCCCACATCTTATCTTGAAACTCTATTAATGGGCTATCAAATTCTCTCCAATTTTTCATGTGTTCATTATTTTTCAATTTTGTAAGTTTTTTAAAGCCATCATTATTATTTCTTGATTCAATAATGTGTGGATAAAATCCAACATTTTTCTTGCACAATTCTTTAATATCTTCTATAAATTTTATGCTTTCGTCATTTGCAGTTAATTCTATTGAAAATGATATATTATTATCTTTTATAAGTTTAATATTCTTAAAGAAAGTATCTAACATATTCAATCTTTTTAATTCAAGATATTGATAGGAGAATTTAAAAAATAGGTGTTTTTTTAAATCTGAACTTATTTTTGTAAATTCCTTTATTTTTTTTTCAATAGTTCCATTGGTAACAATTGTCACGTATTGTCCATTTTCAAGAAGTTTTTTGCTTAATTCAACTATATATGGTGCCATAAGTGTTTCTCCAACAGCACACAAATTCATCATACATGGTCCGCCTAATCTTTGTAAAGTTAAGCATTGTTTTATGGTGTCTAAATCATACTCAAGTTTTGTTATATTTTTATTAAAAGATTCAGTTTGAGATAGATAACAATAATGACATTTCAAATTACAAATAGTCATTGGAACTATTACATTTATTATTCTTTTAATTTTGTCCATATTATTTTACTCCTTTACAATTTCATAAAAATTAATGGTGTACATATCCATTGAAAAATTATCTAGTATATTAAGACCATATTTTTCATTATAAATATCTTGTTTGTAATCAGTCATATAAATATTTTCTAAATAATATTTCTTATCACTTTTAATTTCATCTAATGAACCAATTCCTTTTACATTTCCATACATTTTCATCATATGTTCGGTGTTGAATTGCTTATAAAGGTAGACGTTACTATCTGACAAAAAATATGCAAACAGAAACTGAACATGTACTTCATTTGCAACTATATCAATAGATTTATCTAGCTTGCTTATTTTATCATAAAAAATTGTTGCGTTTCTATTTTTGTAAATTTCAGTTCTTATAAAATTATTATAGTTAATTGAGCCAATCAAAATTGGAATAATTAATATAATAATTAACCAAGAATTTTTTTCTAATAATTTACCATACATTAAAGCAATACTCATCCAGAAAATTCCTATTCCAAAAAACATATATCTAGCCACAAATAATGGATTTACTAAAATAGAAACTAATATACCAGTGACAACTATAAAAAATAATATTAAAACACCAATAATATATATAAATTTATCTTTACTTTTCCAATTATTTTTTAGGTATTCAAAAATTATAAATAATAATGAAATAATCCAAGACAAACCAAGACCAATATTTAATACTTGACTATTAGATGTTGGAAATACAACATATTTTACATATTCAATTACATTATTAAATGTTATTGCTGGTATCCAAAATCCAGTTCCTTCTTTTGCTAAATGTTTTATAATAACTATTAACCAAGGTAAGTAACACAGTGAAACAAATAATCCACTTAGAATAATTTTTTTTATTACTGCTTTATTTTTTAATATTGCATATCCCAAAATCAAAGCATACATAAATACCATCGATAAACATGAATAAAAATGAACATAAACAGCCAAAGTGCTAAAGATTGTAAATAATATCCAACTTTTTTTTGTATTTATTTTAATAGAATCAAATAGATATATATAAGATACTAATACTAATAACATGCCCCAACTATACATTCTTAATTCAACATAATTTACCATTAGTTGTGGCATAAATGTTATAAAGAATGTCAATATCGAAGATGTTATAATACCATGTTTTTTTCTGATTTTAGTATTTATTAAAACTAAAGCTAAAATATAAGGGATAAAAGAAAAAATTTTTCCTAAAATTATTACATCAAAATTAGGATTAATAAAAGTAAAGAAATCCACAAATAATTTTAACATAATGTAATAAAATGGTGGATGAACATCTTGTGCATTAATATAAAAAATATCTTTAAGATTATTTTTAATCATTGCTAAACTACATATTTCATCAGCCCAAACAACTTTATTAATTAAAGTTATAAGGGCATAAATTGCACCTATGAATGAAATTGTGTATAATAATATGACAATGTATTTTAAAATATCTTTTTTTAACTTTATTTTTTTGCTCATAATATAAAACAAAACTGAATAAATAAGTGTGACTACTAAAGTTATTATATAAAAATATGTTGGATCGCTTAATAATTCATTTGGATAAAGATTATTTATCCATATCAGTAAAATTATAAACATATAATGAAAATAATAAATATATGAAGAAAGTTTTCTAATAAAAATAGAATTACAATTTAATTTAATTTTTAATAAACATAAAAATATGCTTGGTATAAGTATTATATGACTTAAATAATACTCATAATTAACTAGTTTATCAAGATGTTTATGTATTAATATTACTTCCCCTATTAAAACTAAAAATCCTATTATTAGATACATAATATTATATTTCAATTTATAATCTTTTCTATATTTATTTATGTAGTACCCTATCCCTACAAAAAGATATCCTTCAAATAATGCATTACTATTATTTGAAAATTTTTGAACCAAGAAATTATATAAAAATCCAAAGTACTTATTGTTTATCAAAAAAGCATAAGTATTAAACAGCAATCCAATTATATATAAAATCAAAGCAGTAATTAAACTTACTCTTAACTTTTTCTCATCTTTAACATGCATTAAAATTATACAACTCGTGATTAAGGCTCCAACAAACCACATAACAGATTGACTTCTTCCAGTTAATATAAACCAAATACCATCAAGTAATGTACTTGGGTTAAATGAATCATATCTAAACACATTAATTATTAAATAACAAGTACTTAAAATTAAATACAAATAAATTAATCTCTTAATATAATCAATAATAGTTTTGTTATCTTCTTTTTTTGTTTTTGCGGCTAAATAATACCCGGATGTTAAAAAGAAAAATGGAACACCTAATCTAAACACTATTGCATGAATATAAAATCCACTTTGAAAATTTAGTAAAAAGCCTGTATGCAAGGCAACAATTCCAAGTGCTAAAAACAATTTTAAATAATCAACTGCTGCATTATTTTTCATTATTTTCACCTAAATTTTCTTCCCTAATAATATATAATGGCCTTTTTTTAACCTCCAAATGTATTTGAGCTAAATACATAGCCATTATTCCCAAAGATACTAAAATTATTCCAGATAAAATTGTCATAATTAAAGACAATACCAATATTATAAAACTAACATTTACAGAGCAAATAGCAAATATAATTATTAAAATTAGTAATATTAAAGCACCTAAAAGCAATATATTTCCAAGACAGAAAATTGACTTTAATGGAAATACAGAATAGTCAATTAACCCCGTAATAGCATAATTTATCATTCTTTTATAAGGAAATTTAGTGTCTCCTGCTTTTCGTTCAACATTTTCATACTCAATCCAATCAATTTTAAAGCCTACATCATTTAATAGACCTTTGTTGAAAAGATTGTATTCATTGTGCTTCAAAATAGCAGCAACTACTTGTCTAGTCATCAAGCGATACTCTCTCTGACCATCTAACATCTTAACAGTTGAAATATTATTAGATATTTTAAAAAACATATTTGTACAAAATTTGTGAAACATAGAATAACCTTTTCTTGTTAATGCTTTAGCTGCTGCTATGTCAAAACCTTTATTTTTTATTGAATCATACATTTTTATTAACAATTCAAAAGGATCTTGAAGATCAATATCCATTGTAGTAATAAAATTACCACTTGCGTATTTAAATCCAGCCATCGCGCAAGCTTCTCTACCGAAATTTCTTGACATTGAAATATATTTTACTCTTTTGTCTTTTTTGGCGATATTTTTTATTATTTCTAATGATTTATCCCTACTGCAATCATCAATAAATATCAATTCAAAATCAACTTTATTCATTTTTTTGCTGAATTTAACAAATTCTTCATAGTATAATGGCAACATTATTTCTTCATTATATACTTGTCCGATTATTGTTATTAAATCTTTTGTTGTTTTTTCCATTTTTTTACTTTTCCTCCTTAATAAACACAAATAACTTACTAAAAATATAATTTAGTATAACTATTAAAATATTAGAGATTATTTTCATTATCTTATCATTAAAGCCTAAGATACTAACTGTTAACCACATAAATGACATATCAATAAATAATGTAACAACCCTTGCTTCTATAAACTTACTAGCCTCATTTTTAATATTCTTGTTTTTACTTTTAAAAACTACTTTTCTATTGGCAAAATAAGCAAATGCCACAGCAATAATCCACGATAAAATATTTGCACATTGTAATAATAATTGGTTTTCAGGATTAAATAAAGTGAATACACAAACGTAATACACAATTAAACTGATTATTGTTGTGCAAACACCAATGAACAAATAATTTATAACCTCTTCATGTTTTAAATATAACTCTTTAATTTTTTTCATAATTTACTCACTATTTTTCAAAATTTAAATATCTATTCCCAATCAATTTTTATATTAGAAGATTCTATATATTTTCTAAACTTAACTATTATTATTTTTATTCTATGAATGCTAAATAACAACATTTCTATTAGCTTCCTAATGCTTTCCACTACTGCGTAGCCAACAAAAATAACAAATGCATAAATAATTAATAACCCTATCCATATATATCCGCAAATAGTACCAGGACCTGTATCAATATTTAAAAACTTATATATTATTTTTCTTACATAATTATTATTATGTATTAAATAGATACCAAAAATACAGGCAGATAACCAATTTATTATTTTATTATTTTTTACTTTCTTAGTATTAAACAATTCAAAATATGCAATAGTCTGAACTAGAGCAAAAGGCGATGCGTAAGATAAGTAATTACTAGTTATTCTTGTACTTATTTCATTTAGAATTGTTCCTGCATTAGAAATTCCAAGTGCAAAATCATAAACAACAAAGTCAATTAATGCCATTACAACAAAAATTATAAATATTAATACTCTATAGCTATTTATACTTAGCTTTTTAAATACATATGATCTTTTAAAGGATAATTATTCAAAAATGCTCCAATTAAATACAAAAATATAAAATGATAAAAGTTACAACCATTATTATATGTAATTCTTTGTCCTGAAAAATATGGAATGATAGAAAATATTATAAATAATAAAATTAATAAATATTTAAAATCATTATAACTTAATTTTTTAATAAAATTATTAATAAGCAAAACAATTGAATAATTTACTACTATACGCATTTTGTTACCAATTATTAAAAACAATTCTGAATAAAATACTACTTGTATTAATAAATTAAATAATTTTGATAATTTAAAATGGCTATTTGATTGAAAAAATCCTGACAATAAAATAAAAGAATTGACATGTATAATAATTAAAAATTGTACTATTATAAAAAATATTTTCATCGAATAATTAGAAAATTATTAATATAATTTCCGTGCGTCGAAATATGCCATATTATAATCATCTATGTTGATAAAATTCGCATCAACTCAAAATTAGACTCTCTTGCTTTCATACCAATTTCTCTATACAAATTGTTAATTAACTATATACCAATTAACAATTCTAATTAATGTTTATCATTAATATTATTGCCTGTTATTTCATTTTTTGTTAGATAATTATAGAATATTTTCATCATCATATGATCAAATGTCATGTGTACATCTTCTGCAATTTGCATATCCATTTCATCCACATGCATTTTATAATCTGCTAACTCTTTCAATTTACCACCAGAGTATCCTGTTATCCCAATAACTTTAGCTCCACATTCTTTAGCATACTCAGCAGCATTTAATACATTTTTAGAGTTTCCACTACCTGATATTCCTATAAATAAATCTTTTTTTGTAATATTATTTATTAATGGAAATCTAAACACTTCTTCATATCCTATATCATTTGCTACTGCCATCATTGTTGAAACATTATCATTTAAACAATAAAACTTAAATTTCTTGTCAGTATATTCGCTTATACCTTTGTTAAAATCATTTTGCATATGACTTGCAGTTGATGCTGAGCCACCATTTCCGCATACGTATATAGTTCCTCCATTGTTATAAGTATCTAATAAAACATTCATAGCTTCATTTATCTCATCTAAATTTAATCTATTAATAACATCAATTTCTCTTTCATAATATTCTTTTATTGCTTTTTTAAAATCCATTTTTTCTCCTACTTTCTTAATATTTTTTTTACAGCATCGTAAATATCATTTTCTATAAAATCTGCTGCTACGTCATACTTTTTATCTTCTCCAGCTTGACCGGTTTTCACTAATATTGTTTTTATTCCTGCGTTTATTCCAGTTTTGACATCTAATGTCGAATCACCAATTATATAAGATTCATTAAAATCTATGTTGAAATCTTTTTTTGCTTTTTCTAACATTCCTATTTTTGGCTTTCTGCAATCACAATCAATTTTTAGTTCTTTGATTTCTCCTTCAAACCCTTTATCTGGATGATGCGGACAATAATAAATTTTATCAATATATGCTCCGTTTTGACCTAACAATACTTCTAATCTTTTATGTATCTTGTCTAAATTTTCTACTGTACTTTCTCCTCTTGCGATTATTGGTTGATTTGTGACAATAATACATAAATAACCACTGTTATTTATTTCTTTTATAGCTTCCGCAGCGTTAGGAATAAGTTCAACTTGTTCTTTTTTATTTAAAAATGGTATATATTTTATTATTGTTCCGTCTCTATCCAAAAATATTGCTTTTTGTAAATGTTTTAAGTTTTTTTGTTCACATATTCCTTTTTCGTAATCTTCCTTTACAAGATTATATCTTTCTGGTGTTCCTGTATCTTTAGCGTATTCACTTGATATATATGAGTAAACTCTATTAGTTTCTATTAAAGGTCTTATTAAATCTTTTTCATAATCATATTTTTTAGGCACTTTTAATAATTTTAATACATCTTTATTAAATATCATTATTCCCGCATTTACAATATTTCTATAATCGTAATTACTTCTATCATTTGTTTTATAATCAAATTTTTTTACAACATTTTTTTCTTCAATAATAATATCGCTATCATAAGGATGAGCATTCGGATGCGTAAATAAAGTAATTACGGCATTATTATCACTATGAAACTTTATCATCCTCTCAAAATCAATATTTATGAAAACATCAGCCAACAAGAATATGAAGTCATCATTTATATTTTCTTTTAAATAATATAATGCTCCAGCTGTACCTAAAAGCTTATTTGGATCTTCTCTATAATAAGAAATGTTTACTCCAAACCTTGCTCCATCTTTAAAATATTCTTCTATGACATTTCCAAGGTGTCCTATTACTAAAACAATATCCGTTATACCGTATTCTTTTAAATTGTTTATTTGATGTTCTAGTATAGGTTTACCATCAATTTTTATCATGGGTTTAGGAATTAAATCCTTTGTAATATAAGTTAATCTAGTCCCCCTACCTCCTGCTTGAATTACAGCTTTCATTAATCTTTAATACTCCTAACAGTATCTCTTACAGCTTCATCAGAAGTATGTGATGCTTTCCATCCAGCTTTATGAATTTTTTCTAAATTGAAATTGAATTTTGGAACATCACCTTTCCATCCAATATTTCCACCTGTAAATTTGTATTCTACGTCTTTATATCCTAATTCTTCACACACGATATTTGCTATCGTTAATACTGATGTAGACGTTTCATCACCTGCATTATATATTTCTATACCTTTTTTTATATCTTTTGTTAACATCATTATTGCATCTATTAAATCTAATACATAAACATAAGGTTTTTGTTGAGTTCCATCACCTAATATTTCTAATTCTTTTGGATTTCTTTCAAGTTTCTTTTTGAAATCAAAAATTACTCCGTGTGTTAAATGTGGTCCTATAACATTTGGAAATCTAAACATTACTACATTTAGATCATTCATGTGTGTGTATGAAGATATTAAAGCTTCAGAAGCAAATTTTGCACCTCCATAATAAGATATAGGTCTTAAATCTCCTAAATCTTCTTTTAAGGGAATACCCATTTTGTCTCCATAAATAGCACTTGTAGATGAGAAAAATAATTTTTTAATTTTTTTTCTTCTCATTAACTCTAACACACTTCTAGTTGTCATAAATGTATCTCTAAAATCTACATCTGGATTTTGTCCTCCTTTTTGTATATCAGAATTTGCGGCTAAATGATATATCATATCAATGTCATAATTATTTAATTTTTCACAAAAATTTTCTGTTTCATCTATGTTACACTCTATTATTTCTAAATTTTTGTTTTCTAGTACATTCGCTAAATTTTCTTTCTTTCCAAGTGTATAATTATCTACAACAATTACTTCATTTCCTTCCTTTAATAACCTTTCAACTAAATGTGAGCCAATAAATCCAGCTCCTCCTGTAACTAAAACTTTCATTCTACTTTCCTCCTAATTTACAAATATTACAGTTGTTCCTTGATGATCAAATTTGAATTCCATTTCTGGTAAATCTGACATTTGTTTTCTAAATTCTTCTTGATTTTTTTCTGGTACATAAAATAAGAAAAAACCACTTCCACCTGCGCCTAACAATTTACCACCAGTTGCACCTGCTTTAATACCTCTATCATACCACTCATCAAATTGTGGATTGCTTATTCCAGAGGCTAAAGTTTTTTTTATTTTCCAATTTTCGTCTAATATTTTTCCTACATAATCAATGTTATCATGTTCTAATTCTCTTTTTAAATCGTAAGTCATATCCATTATTTTCTTTTGACCTAGTTCTTTATCTTTTGCAGAAACAATATTTTTTGACTGTTCTTCTAAAATTTCTGAAGCTTTATGTTCACCACCTACATATATCATTATAAGGTTCTTTTCTAGTTGTTTGTATGCTTCATGTCCCATTAAAACTGGTTCAACATCAACTGAGCCATCTTTATTGAATTGATAGAAATTTAATCCACCAAATGCAGCTGCATATTGATCTTGTTTTCCATTTGTAGTATGTACAACATTATTTTCTATATCGCAGGCATATGCTGCAACATCTTCTTTTGAAATATATTCTCTTTTATGACATTTCAAATTTTTTAATAGCCCTACTGTAAATGAACTAGAAGATCCTAAACCTGTTCCTTGGGGAACATCAGCAATTGATGTAATTTCTAATCCTTCTAATTTTTCTTTTTTTAAACATTCTCTAAAAATATCATGTTGTATTTCATTAATTTCATTAACCGTTTCTGTTTTAGAATATTTAAGAACTGTTGTTTTTTTATCAAATGATGGATGAGAAGTTATATACATGTACTTGTTTATTGTTGTACTCAATACACATCCTCCATGTTTTTCATAAAATGATTTTATATCACTTCCACCACCACATAAACTTATCCTAAATGGAGTTCTTGTAATTACCATTTTTAATACCTACTTTCTCTTTCCTATATTTATGATACCAAATTTCGACAATCTTTTAAACAAAAAAGAAAGATTTTTGTTATCTTTCTTTAAATTTCTTAAATTTTTTATATATAAATGATAAATAACATAATAATTACGTATGTTATTATTAGCAAAATTAAGAGTTTATCATTTAATATTACTTCAATAGGATCTCCATCTGAATCACCTTCAATTATTAAACTATATTTTTGAAATATCATCATTACTAATGGTATTGTTAATATTAAATAATTTGATGAAATATTTAATTTAGTTAATGGATCTACACACCATAGTGAATAACTTATAATTGATAATCCTAAAGAAACATACATATTTTTATCTAAAAATTCTTTGTTGTAATATTTTAATACTTTTCTAGTATTATTATGTTTCATTTCATTTCTTCTTTTTCCAAATCCTAGGTAAAATGAACCAAACATTATCATTAAATATAACCAAGAAGATATTTCGATATTTGATGCTATTCCTCCATAGTATACTCTTAATACAAAACCTGATACTAATATTGCTACATCAATGATAGGAATATGTTTTAGTTTTGTTGAATATAAAATATTTAATATTAAATATAATAATGGTATTAGAATAATAAATATATTAGTTGTTTTATTATATAGATATATTATTAATGATATGGATAATATCATTAATAATATTAGTACTAATATTGCATTTTTAATAGAAACCTTTCCACTTGCAAGAGGTCTATTTTTCTTTTTTGGATGATTTCTGTCTGCTTCTATATCATTAATATCGTTTATTATATATACAATAGAAGATATAAAAGAAAATATTATAAAAGCAATCAAAACAGAAGATATTTTATTTAAATTAAATATGCTTTTGCCAAAGAATAATGGTAATAGAACTAATCCATTTTTCAGCCAATGTTTTATTCTTAACAATTTTAAATAATTTTTCATAATTTTAATTTCATCCTCCATGAATATATATATCTTATTTCATCTTCTTTTAAATTGTTATTAATAATATATTTAATATTTTTATCTTTTAAATTATAATAATAACCATATAATTCTGGATTAGATAGCATTAATTCATTATTATTTTGATTAGACAAATAATTTAAATCCTCTTGTATATTTTTAAATGTATTTATATCTTTCATTCTGTTGTATATAAATAATGATGAATTAGTTAGTATAGCTATTATTAATATGAACATAAGTACATTATTTAATTTTGTATTTTTTATATTTTTATAAAATATAAACATAACTATAAATATTATATAATAGAATTGAGGAACATATCTTGCCCACCAGCTTTCTCCTACTAATATCATACTTAGTATGATTGAAATACTAAATAATATGATGTTTATATTAATATCCAATTTCTCTTTTTTTATTTTTTTTGCTATTAAGATTATTAAAAGTAGAATAGTAAGAGATGTAATTAGAGCAAATAAAGGTCCAAACCCACCTATTCTTGTATCTGGTAGAGTTATTGTCTCCATTTCTGAACTATATATCTTAAAAGGATTTTTAATTGTTGTATTTCCTTTATTTCTACCTAAATTTTCTGTCCTACTATATATTGAATTTACAAATCTTTCTAATCCATTCATTTTGTCATAATTATCCGGATACATCATTGTAATTATATCAACTTTGTCTTCTCCAATTATTGGGTATAAAGGATTATGATGATCTAGTGTATTTTTGATGTAAGAACTACATCCTATAAATCCTATTGCTATTATAAATATAATTGAAAATTTTATAGTCATATTTTTAAAAGTTTCAAATCTATTTTTTTTGTTTCTTATTAGATAGTAGAAATAATATACCGCTGCTATTAGACCAGAATATAATAAACCTGTATATTTTAAATTAACAAATATTCCACAACAACACAATAAATATAAGAAATTTAAATCGTATTTTTTTTCATATATTTTAGTTTTATATAGTAATAGCAATTCAATTCCAAATAATATACCCATTAATCCATCTACATAAAATGTAAACATTTGACTTAAAACTATTGGATTTAAACCAATTAAAATACTTATAATAAATGCTTTAGTCTTACCTATCTTATCTTCCAATATTGATAGTACTAATAATACTAAAGATATATCTAATAGTATAGTTATACATTTTCCGCTTTCAATATTATTTGTGTATGAATAAATTACTGTTTCTATAAAGTACGATGCTTTTGGATAATGATCAATCCATAAGTCAATTTTATTTAGTGAATTTGAATCTTTTGTATGTTCACTTAATTTACCTAGTGTTTTACTATTAAAATCACTACTAGATTCATATATCGGATTCCAACCCTCATTCATAAGACCTATTGCCGTTTTATGATAAGAATTTCCATCCACCGTTAAATCATATGTTTTTGTAAAAATAAAAGGCAATATTAGTATTAAAAGTAAATATGTAGCAATAGTTATTATTTTTGTATTCTTTTTTGATATTTTAAAATACAACAATAATGGAATTATTACAGAAATACATTGTATTATATTTAGGCAATGCACTATTTTAAATAGTTTGAATATATTATATAAAACGCATATTGAAAACATATATAACACTATCATTAAAGATAATTTATATTTTTCTTTAATCTTATTCATGTTTACCACCCAATATTTTTATTAATATTACGAAACATGAATAAATACTTAATACTAAAAATTTTATAAAATATATTATATTAGTTAACAAGCCAAAAGTTATTTTATATGTTTGATATATTAAATTTAATATATTTTTTGCTTCCTTAATACAATTATATTTTGTACATATTCTATAACATTTATTTTTTATTCTTTGTTTTAAAGTAAATTCCATTTTATTATCTTTTATATTGTCATAATCTAAATCAAATTTTGTTTTATAATAATATTTTACATTATTGATATGTTCTTCTTTTGTACTATCTAGTGATAATTCAAAAATTAATTTATTATCATTTTTTACTATATTTTTTCTTGGCTCTAAATTATCAAAAATTTTATTAAACTCAGTAATTATGTGATTTAATGTAAATCCTTCTAATATTTTCTTTCTACAATTTTTTGATAATATTTCTAAATTATCTAGCACATTATTTATTTTATCTACATAATCTTTTATTTCTTTTGTTTCATTTTTTGGATTAAATTCAACTATTCCACCGACAGTATCATCTATTAATTCTTTTTGTCCTCCAACTGATGTTGAAATAACTGGCACTTCCATTGCAAGTGATTCATATGAAGTTAAGGCTAATCCTTCTAATGAAGAACAATTTACGGTAATATCACTTATTGCATATATTTCTTCTGGTATGTTAATAGAACCTAACATAGTAAAATTTTTATTAATTGAACTTCGTACTTTTTTATATAGATTTCCATCACCTGCTATAACAAAATGCACATCATTTCTAGTTTCTAATAATTTTTTTGAGATTTTTACAAATAATTCAGGTCTTTTTTCTTCGGATAATCTTGCAATAAAGGTTATTATTTTTTTATTTGATGGAATATTATATTTTTGTTTAAGTTGTTCTTTATTAAATTTTGTTTTGTCAAATCTTTTTTCATCTGTTCCAATATATAAAGTTTCCACGTTTTCTTTATTAAATTTTTCTTTTAATTCTTTTTTAGTAAAATTATTACAACAGTAAGTTTTATCAATATAATCATCTACATCTTTTGAACACCTTCCAAATCCACCTTGTAAATCTTTAGGGTCTATAGAATGAATATAATCTACTGTTTTAATATTGCTATATTTATTTTTTATAAATGGTAACATGTAATATCCAATTTTGCTATTGCTTACATAAATAGTATCTACTTTTCTTGAATCAATTATGTAATCTACAAAACTTAAATAATCACTGGAGTCTAAAAATGTTGTTAAATCATAGTATTCTGATACTACATTTGTAAATTCATTTCTTAAATCATTTGTACTAGGAAGTGTTGTTATTACAATTGGATCAAATTTTTCTTTATCTAATCCTTTTATTAATTCTAAATTAAATAAATCTGCTCCTCCTAATACTGTCCAGGGTAATATAAATAAGATTTTCTTTTTATTGCATTTGTACTCTGGTAATAACAGGTTTTTTAAATCTTTTATTTCGTATTTTTTATTAATTCTAGGATATTGAATTATTTCAACATCTTTTTTTATAGTACTTGCAGTTCCATTAATTAAAGCCATTGCTTTATCATTATTTTGTTTCGCTCTTTGAAATTCTCCTGTACTATTAATTCTATACCAAAATATTGGAGCATTAACTCTTATAGGCTTTTTACCTGCTGCAAGAAGTTTTAGCCATAAGTTCCAATCTTCATACATTGCTTTTTCTTTTATTTCAAAGCATCCGACACTTAATAAATCTTCTTTTCTTATCATTGTGCTTATACAAATTAAGTTATCTCTTTTTTCTTTTTCTACTGTTAAATATTGTTCCCAAATAAATTCTCTATCACCAAAATTTACCATTGTTGTATAAGCAAAAGAGGCATCTTTGTGTGTTTCTAATGTCCAGTATAAAACTTCTAACATTGTATTTTCCATTATGTCATCACAATCTAAGAAGAATATATATTTAGTATCTTTAGAAGATTTTTTTATACCAAAATCTCTTGTGTCTGAGGGACCACCATTTTCTTTATGATATACTTTTATTCTACTATCAATCTTTGAAACATTTTCTAATTTTTTTACAGATTCTTTATCTGGTGAACCATCATTAACAATTATCCATTCAAAAAATGGATAAGTTTGACTTATCACTGAATTTGCTGTTTCTAATAATGTTTCTCCACCATTATAAAATGGAGTTATTATTGAAATTGTTGGTTTTATATTTTTATTTAATAAGTCACCAATTGTTGTTATTTTATTTCCCGGTCTTTTTTTATAATCCATTTTTAATCATCCTAACTTCCCATTTGTTTTTGATAATATTTATCACAAATTTCTTTAGTATCACCAATTTCAACTACTTTACCATGTTCTAACCAAATAACTCTATCACATAATTGTTTTATACTTTCTAGAGAATGAGATACATAAAGAACTGTTGTTCCACCTTTTATCATTTCTAACATTTTATTTTTACTTTTCTCTTGGAATTTAATATCTCCAACAGATAAAATTTCATCAACAATAAGTATTTCTGGATTAACTATTGTTGCTATTGAAAACGCCAATTTTGCTGTCATACCTGAAGAAAAGTTTTTTACAGGAACATCTAAGAAATCTCTTAATTCTGAAAATTCAACTATATCGTCAAATTTTTCGTCTAAGAATTTTTTTGAATATCCCATTACTGCACCATTTAAATAAATATTTTCTCTTGCTGTAAGTTCTGCATCAAAACCTGCACCCAATTCTATCATAGGCGATATTACTCCATTAACTTCAACAGTTCCTTTAGTTGGTTTCATAACTCCACTTACTACTTTTAATAATGTTGATTTTCCAGCACCATTTGAGCCTATAAGTCCTATTACTTCACCTTTATTAATGTGAAATGATACATCACTTAAAGCATAAAAGTATTCTTTTTTCTTTTTGTTTTTTTTAGGTGTTAACATGTTTATAAATGCTTGTTTGAATGAAAAGTCTTTTTCTATTCCTAAATCAAATTTCATTGATATGTTTTTTACTGTTATCATTTTTCCTCCTATGCGTAATATATAAATTTATCTTGTTTTGTTTTAAAAACTATGCTTCCTATTAAAAACATTAGAATTGCACTTGCTCCGCAACCAATCCAACATGTTATATCTGGGATTTGGTTGTATAAAATAATCATTCTTGTGAAATTTACAAATTGGTATAATGGGTTAAACTTAAATAATATTTGTAAATTAGGTGATATCATTTTAATATCATAAAATAATGGTGTAAAATACTGCCACATAGTAAGAACTATTCCATATATATAAAATATATCTCTTAAAAAAACCGATATTGCAGATAATAAAAATCCCATTCCTACCGTAAATAAGAACATACAAATATAAGCGTATGGTAATAACAAATAATAAATATTTATTGTACAATGTGTAGTTGCGTCCCCTGTAAATAGAATAATTAATAACAATGGAATTAGTGTTAGTAGGAAGTTAATTCCTACAAATAAGCATTTTGATAATGGAAAAATATATTTTGGAATATATACTTTATTCATTAAATTAAAATTACTTACTACACTTGTCATTGCTGTATTACTCGCTTCACTAAAATAGTTAAACATAACAAGTCCAGTCATTAGATATACAAGATAATTTACACCTTCCATTCTAAATTTGAACATTTGGCTAAATACTAGAGCCATTACCATCATTTGAAGTAATGGATATAGTAAACTCCATACTATACCTAGTACACTTCTTTTATATTTTACTTTAAAATCACGTGATACCATTTCTCCCATTAAAAATGAGTATCTTTTAAAATTCTTTAATATTCTTCCTAACATAATATCTCACTTTCTATGTAATTTAGTATATATATTACAATATATCTTTGTTATATTCTTATTTTTTTCTACTATACTTTTTAATTTTCTATTTTTAAAATATTTATTTGTTTTGTAATTTGGTATATTTTTATTTAAGTAATCAAATACTTTCTCTATAAAATCATTTCTAATATTTTTATCTGGTTGATATCTTTGCTGAACTGTATACGTTGTTAATATTTGTAGTGTCATTTCATCAATATATTCTTTTATAGTATTATCTTCTTTGTCATAATCTTTTCTTATGTTATCTACAATTGTTAATATATCATATACTCTTTTATCCATAGTTGTTGTTTCACTATTACCATGTATTATATAATGATTTAAACATTTATTTACTTTACCAATTTTTGCTTTTTTTAATGATAGACATATAAATACTGAATCTTCATATTTCAAATCTGATGGATATTCTATATCTTTTATAAGTTCATATCTAAACAATTTATTCCATGGAGATTTATTTATATGTAATAATAAATCTGGACTTTCTATTAGTGTTGTATTTTTAAAATCTTTTATTTTTATTTCTTTAGTGGTTTTACTTTCATATTGTTCTTCATAATAATCACAAACTACTATATCTAATTTATCTTTTGTTATTTTATTATATAATACTTCTAAGGTATCTTTTTCTATATAATCATCACTGTCTAAGAACATTACATAATTGCTTTTTACTTTTTTTATTCCAAAGTTCCTAGATGCTCCTATACCACAATTTTTTCTATTATATAATCTAAATCTTTTATCTGTAGTGAATTTTTCTATTTTATTTTTAGATTTATCTGTTGAGCCATCATTTATTATAATAACTTCAAAATCTTCTAATGTTTGTTTTTTTATACTATTTAAACATTTTGTAATATATTTTTCACTATTATAAACTGTAATTATTATGCTTATTTTTGTCATTATACCACCATCAAATATAAATTATAATTTACTTTAAAAATTAATCTTTTTATTTTTCTTTTTATTGTATTATTAAGTAAGTATTCATTTATATTATTTTCTTTTATTTGTTTTAAATACTCTTTTCTAGATACTTTATCTAATTCTTTTCCTTTTATTAATATAGAATTTGCTATATAGCTTAATAATAATTCTTTATTTGATATATTAAGTTTTTTTATAATATTAATGTTTCTTAAACCTAATTCCATAAAGTCATTACATTTCTTTTTAACTTTATTTATATCTTTTGAATTAGATATACTATTATTTCTTATTAAATAATTATATCCAATATAGTTTATTGACTTTATAGATTTTGTATTTGCAAGTATAAGTGGAGTCAATCCGAAATCTTCATGTATAAATCCTTGATCAAATTTAAAATTATTTTTTTCTATATATATTTTATTATAACAATAAAGCCAAGTGTTTTCAATAAAATGATAATTTAATATGTAAACTAATGCTTCATTTCCTGTCATTGTATCAAAAGGCATTTCATTATATTCTTTTAATACCTTATATGATTCATCAACAGTTCTTGTTTGAAATCTTATTATTTCTTCATCTGTTATATTTTTGTTTAAGTTTTCTAATAAGTCATTATCTATGTAATCATCACTATCAACAAATAATAAATAATCACCACTTGCATTTTTTATTCCTATATTTCTTGCAACAGATAATCCTTTGTTTGTTTGATTAATTATTTTTACATTGTTTATATTTTTATAGGTTTCTAATATTTTTTTTGATTTATCTGTTGAACCATCATTTATAATTATTATTTCATAATTTTTATATGTTTGATTTAATATGCTGTTTATACATTTTTTTATATATTTTTCTACATTGTATACCGGTACTATAATACTAAATTTTATATTATTCATATTAAACCTTCTTTCTAGCAATATTATAATATAATAATCTTTATTTTTAAAGAATTTGTTGGATTAATATATAATATATTAAGTTTTTTAATAAAAAAATTCAGAATTACTCTGAATTTTCAGACTGTTGACAAATAGGTAGAAATTTTACTTATTTGTCTTTTATTTTGTAAAAATAATAAAAGTTTCCAATATAAATAGTAATGTCTAGGATATTTATATCCTAGACGTAGTGATGTAAGGAGAACTTTTTCAGGTTCATGCATGCATAAAGAAGGGTTAATTCTCGATGAACCCTTTCTTTTGTTCTAAAGTATGTATATCTTAAACCATACTTCATTTTTCCATCTGCAAAGACCCTTTCTATATGTTGTGGTCTCTGTTTATATATTTCTTTTACATCACTATGATGTCTATAATCGTTTGTCATTTCTTTATATTCCTCCCATACATGTCTTAAGATTTGTTTATATTTGTTTTTTGTACATTTTTCTTTAAATGGACATTTTGAACAATCGTGTTCATCAGCTTTATAAACCATATATCCATTTTTATCAATTCTTCCTGTTGGTATTAAATCTTTTTCATTTGGGCAAATATAAATATTATTATATTCATCATATGTAAATTCGTACTTTTTAAAATATCCTTTTCTGTATCCCTTTCTAGTATATGGAAATGCGGGTATCATATCTAAATCTATTATTGTTTTACATATATGTGATGTTAAATATGCAGCATCTCCAACAAAATATTTTATTTGAGAAATATCATAATGTGAATTTAGATTTTCAAAAGAATCATAAAAAGAAACAGAATCATGAACATTACTTCCATTTGTATCTACTGTTAAAATATAATTATTATTGTCACATATTACACTTGTATTATATCCAAACATCTTTTCTTTATCACTTTTGTATAACATACCAGCATCTTTATCTACATCACTTACAATTATTTCTTTTTCTCCAATTACTTCTTCTGTATCTACTTCTTCATTACATTTTACTATTCTTTCAACTTCTTCTAAATATTCTTCATCTGTTAAATCTTCATCCTGTAAACCTTTTAAAGCAATTTCTAAATCTAATTCTTTTTGATATTTTTTTGCTTCTATCTTTACTGTTTCTTTATGATTTTTCTTTTTATTTGCTGATGCTTTTGTATGTGTTGAATCTATATATACTGCTGTCATATCCAAACAATCCCAATTTATTAATAATTCAATTACTTTATCAAATACTGTCTGCAATAAATCTTTTTCTAACTTACAAAATTTCCTTTTATAGTTTTGTGAATATGTTGAATGATTTGGAACTTCTTCATTTAAATTATATCCAATAAACCATCTATATAAATTATTGTATTTCAAATTTTCATAGGTTCTTCTCAAACTATCTTCATGAAAAAGAAACTTTAATATATGAATCTTTATCAAAACTACTGGATCTATGCTTTTTCTTCCTAGTTTTGAATATAATTTTTCAACTTCTTCATATACAAAGTTCCAATTAAAATATTTATCTATTACTCTTAAAAAATGGCCTTTTGGTACCATATCCTCTAAATTTACAATTTCACTTGAATATTGTCTTTTTGGTCTTTTTGTCATTGCCATAATTATCACTTACTTTCTTTATGATTCCTATATTAATTATAACATTTTTTCATAAAAAAAGTAAGGTTTGTAAGCTTCAATTTTGGAATCATAAAGCAACCTTACGTATTTATTATATAACATTTTTTATAAAATAAAAAGACTATTAACAAATTTTATTTGTCAACAGTCTGAAAATTCAGAATTACTCTGAATTTTCTAAGCAAACTAATTTATTAACTCTTCTATATCATTAATTCTTTTATTGTTAATATCTTCTATATTTATTTTATTATTGTTATGTAATTTATTATCTAATATGTTTTTTATTTCTAAAATAAAGTTGTCTTTTGAAATTAAGAAGCCAAAATTATCTCCTATACAAGTATAATTATCACTTATTTTAATAGTTGATATTATGTCTTTTTTTAATGTAATTGCTTCATTAAATATTACTGGATATCCTTCATAATTGCTCGTTAGTAATAAATAATCGCACTTTTTAATGTATGGATATGGATTACTTTTTTGCCCCAACATAACTATATTATCATTTAATTTATTATCATTTATATAATTTACGTACTTTTCTTTATCCGGTCCATCTCCAATTATATATAATTTTATATTCTTATACGTTTTTTTTAATTCTTGTATTTTTGATAGTTGAAATATTATGTTTTTTGAACTTTCTTCTAATCTTCCTACGAATAATAGATTTATATCTTTTTTGTTAAATACATTTTCTATTTGTTCTTCTGATAGTTTTTTTATTTTTTCTATATCAATTATGTTGTTAATAACTATAGATTTATCCACAATACTTGGGTAATGTTTTATTAAATTATTTTTTGATTCATTTGATACAAAAATTATTTTATTAAATTCAGTTATGTGTCTTGTGTTAAAAAATTCTAACAATTCTGTTTCATTATATAATTTTGTATAATCACTATGAACAAATAAAATTCTATTTTTACTTGCTAATCTTGTTATAAAATTATCTGGATAGGAATATGTTGCATAGCATATAGAAATATCATATGCATTTTTTAAGGTTAATTTATATCTTGTTTGTTTTAATAAATTTAATATTTTTTGTAATATTTTTATTTTTAAATTATATGGTTTGTATTCTAATATATTTATATTTGTAGGCACTTCATTTAGTAATTCACCTGTTGCATGCTCTAATATTAAATCTACATTATATTTTTTTAAATCAATATTTTTTAATAAATTTATTAGTGATTTTTCTATTCCTCCAATGCATAATGTATTGGCACTAATTAATATATTTTTTCTCATTGTATCATTTCTTCCTTTATATTTTTATTATAATATAATTGTTATTATTTTTAAAGATTTTAAAGTATTATAAATACCAATACAAAGTATTGGCATTTTATTTTAACTTTTTGGAAGTATTTTCTTTTTCCATTTCTATTTCTTGATTATTAATTGTTTCTTCTTTTTTTGGTTTAGGGACTCTTATTGTTACCTTTTCTTGTTTATCAAAATTTTCTACTTTTTGTTCAAAAATATTATTGTATTCTTCTCTAGCATCTTTTTTTGTTTTTGCAGTATATTTATCATCCGCCATTTTTATGCTAGGTTGAAATTGTTGAAAAAAATTGTAATCTATAAATGGTATTTCATAAATAATATAATTATCTTTGTTTGTTATACTAAGTGTAGGTACATTATCATAACCGCCACCTGCATAAAGTCTTACAATTATATTTTCTCCTTTGGAATTTTTACATTTAAATTTAAAAAAGTTTTTTAATATCGGATATTTACTCTTATTGACGAAATCATTTATTATTTCTATTTGTGTCGTTTCATTAAAAATTCCTATTTGATATAAAATTTTTTCAAACATATTAATGGCCTTTGTTTTAATTCTAGATTTTAATAATTTGTTTTTTTCACTATAATTATTATGTTTTCCGTTACAATACCAATCAGTTATAATTCTTTCTTCTTCTTTTGTTAAACCAATTAAATTTATTTTTGGCGAAAATAATGATATTTTTTGTAAATTATTATCTTTCATACAAATGTCTCCTTTTGTTTATTATAACATATTCATTACAAAACATAAAACTAAATCTAACTTTGTACTATATTGATGTTATTTAATGTAAAGAATTTGTACTTTCTTTATTTTTTATTCATTTCATATTATGAATTACCTAATATTACATTATCATAATAAAATGATTTCTTTTTTATTTCTTCATTAACATAATTATAATCATATTTTTCTATTAATGTTTGTTCGTTTGAAAAAAGATTAGTACCTAAACCTAACTTATCTCCGTCAATTTTTACTCCTAAAGAAGCTAAAGTTGTTGGAAACATGTCTAGTGTTGTAAATGATTTGTTTTTGTAATTATTTGATGTAATTTTTGAGTTTATAAAGGTATTATAAATAGTTCTAGTATAATTATCTTCGTTAAAGAAACCATTTTGCATTGTTAAATGATCCCCTGTTATTACTATTGTAGTATTTTTATAAAAATCTTGTTTTTGTAGCCACATAATAAAATTATTTAACATTCCATCTAAACAATAATAAGAATTTGCATAATCACTATCGAATTCTTTTTTGCATTTCTTATCTTGATATCCATCATAAAAATGCGTATCTGCAGTTAATATAGTAAAGTTAAATGGTTCTTCATTCTTTGAAATTTTCTTTAATTCAGTTTTTGCAAATGAAAATAATTTTCTATCTTCAAAGCCCCACCATTCATAATAGTCTTTGTTTATCCATTTATTATTTCTAGTATAATATAAGTCATATATTTCATAATTTCCATGGTATGCAAAATAATCTTTTCTACCACCAAATGAAGCATCAGAACCTAATAATAAATAATTTTTATAACCATTATCTTCTAAAATATCACCTATACTTGTTGCACCTGGTAAAGATTCACCATAACCTCTATATTCATTTCCATCTATTACTTTTAAAGGTATTCCAGAAGTTTGCGCTACCATTCCTGCTGCCGTCCATGTAGTTAGACTTAAGTTCTTTGCTCCTCCTAAATTATCTTTATTGCTAAAATTTATATTATTTAGTGCAATATTTTCTAAATTAGGAATATATGATTTTTCTACATCTCCACCATTTATTGTTGATACAGCACTTGTTTCAAGTGATTCCACAAATATATATATTAAATTTTGTTTTTTTTCTGGAAATGTTATATTAACATCTTTTGGGTTTATATAATTATCTTCTATTAAAGTTGATTTAGAATTTTGAAATACAATATATTCTTTTATACCTAAATTTGTATAACAATTATATAAACTTAATAAAACTAAAATTAGTGAATATAATAATATTCTTTTTTTTCTTAAATATAATGCATCTATTATATAAGTTTTGTTTTTTATTTTTATTGTTAATCTATATTTATTTTCTAAATATTTGTGATTTAATTTAACTATTATATATAAAATAACAAATGTTATTATAGTTAATACTGATACAAAGATTATTCCTTGCTTTAATGCATTAATACTTGTTCCTTTACTATTAACTACACTATATAGTATTTGTTCGAAAGAAAAACCGCTAAAATTTTTATTGATATATACACAAGTATAAAATATTATTAGTGCAAATAATGTTAATATAATGCATAGTACATTATTTCTTTGATCTTTTTTCATCTTGATTAATCCTTTCAAGTTTAAAAGATACATTTTTATTTATGATACAATATATATAACCTAATATAATATTTATTATTATTGAAAACAATATATATTTTATTGAGAAAACCATATTTGATTCTATAAATTCTGTTAAATTATATTCAAATTTATTTTTTATATGTAATATAATCATTAAAATAAAATTTGATAATAATATTAGAGATAAATAATTTAATATTAATACTTTATTATTTTTATTGTTAGTTAAAATATCATATATTTTAACTCCTATTATACTTGGTAATAAATATGCTATTAAACTATTCATTTGTTTCACTTCTTTCTTAATATTATTGTACTAGAAAGAATTGGATAAATCAATTAATTATAAAAACTAGCTTATTTATTTTTTGAACTTGTAAGATAAATGTAGACACAAAAAAACGGTCTACATTTTTTTGTTATAATAAAATTGGAGGAAGAATAT
>CAKONF010000007.1 GCA_934097015.1 uncultured Bacilli bacterium
GTCATTAATAGAATAGAACTTAATATTACAAATACTACTATTATTAGACTAATAATTAATTTCTTATTTTTCATATTATTACCTCTATTCTATTTTATTTATTTTTCCTAAACTATAAATATTATCTCTTTTTAAAAGTAGACTCTTTTTATCAATACTATTTAATAAATTTTTAACCATTAAACTAAATTCTTCTTTATTATTATATATATTTACATCTTTATATTTTTTTTTATTCTTATCACTATTATTTATAAAATAATATATTGGTTTATTTAATTTTTTTACAGTCTTTAATTCTATATTTAAAAACATATTAAAACAAGTTAAATCACATATTATAATATCACTTTGTTTATATAAATCTTTAATATATGTAGATTTATATTTATCTGTAAGAGGTAATATTAAATAATAGTCATTCATTAATCTTTGTTTTAAAAGAGGTCTATATATTTCATTTATATAATCTATTTTATCACTATGCATTATATATACGTTTAATTTATTCATATTCATCTTTATTTAACAACGTAAGCATTCGCCTTTGTTCCATCTCCACTTATTATTTCTACGTTAGGTAAAAGAGAAATTGAAGGACGTAAATATACCGATATATTATTCCCACCAGTTAAATATTGAAGACTACCACGAGTAGTTGTACCATTTACAATAAATATACAATCAGCTGTATTGTCGAAATGTATAGGCGATAGAGTCCAAAAACTTAATTCTCGTTGGTTCATTAAATAATAATTTAAATTATTAACATAAACTTTTCCACCAGCATATACAACTTCATCTGCTGTTAGTGTTCCTATATACATATCAGTAATGGCATCTCCAAATTTTGTCATTATTGTTCCATTACATTTTAATGATGGTTCTTTTATTTCTTTTCCACTTAAACGAACTTTTGCATCATAATAAAATGTTTTATTTTTTATTTGATTATCCAATATTTCAGTGCTTGTTAATGGTGTTGAATTATCATTAACAGTAGCGTATGCTTTATCACCTAAACACCAATCTCCTACTTTTAAATAATCATTAATATCTTTTTGATATATTGTACTTATCTTATCTTTAAGTGATTTACTATTACCATTAGTTTGTTCTTGAAAATTTTTGAATGCATATGCCATTGATTTGCCATTATCCCAATCACTATTTAAATAATTCATAAAATTTATTTCACTTGAATTTTTTGTTCCGTCTGTTGCAGTGAATGTATTTGCAGCGTAATGGTTTAATCCGAAATGGCCAAGTTTTATTGTCCCACCTGTTTCTGTTGGTATATCCCAATTTCCATCCATTGTTTCAGAACATTCTTCATCCTGATCTTCTAATATTAGTTTTACTGTTCCATCTCCAGCAATTCGTACTACTCTCCAACACATTCCTGCAAAAGATACGTAATTATCTACTACATTTCCTCTATAATAATAACTGTCACCATAATCATCTTCTGCTACACTTAATGTTTTTTCTGATTCTGTACTAATTTCCTCAGCAACTTTTGTAGTTCCACTATTATATGTTGTTCTTATTGTATCTTTTGCTGTACTTGCATTTTTCGCACTATTTATTAATACATTTCTTAATAAATCATCAAATATCGAATTAATTTCTATTTTACCTTTAAATGCTGCATTTTTTAAATTATTTTGATTTTCATTTGTTTCTTTTAACCACAAATACAATCTTATTTTTTTTGTCTTTTCTTTTTCTATTGGATTATATTCTGTCAATTCTATTTCTGTACTATTTAAAGAGCTAAAGTCTCCTTCTTTTAACACTACATTATTATCTGCATCTAATATTGTATATTTGAATTCACTTGTTTTTAAATTATCAGTGTATTCCATATCTACTAATTTTATTTTATACAATGCATCTGCATTGCTTTTAGTATTATCTATAGAAAATTCACTATAATCACTTGCTTTATAACTACTATACAGTTTCATATTAGCATTATTTATTCTATTTGAAACTGTAAATGATACATCTAATACTCCTGAGTTTACAACCACATCTTTGTTGCTACCACTTTTGTATTCTGTTTGTAATGATTGGTAGGCAAATGTTGTCATAAGCATTAATGATATGACAACTATGCCTATTAGTGAAATGAAAAATAATTTTTGTTTATTTATTATATTAGACATTTTTTTACCTCCTTTTAAATTATTGAAGTTTTACTGTATAAGGATTTGAACTTGTTCCGTCTCCACTATTTAAAAGTACACTTGCTTTTAAATTAATAGCAGGGCGAGCATACGCACTAGTATATGCAAAATGAAATTGTTTCATAAGACCAGTAGCACAATAAAATAGATATCCATACGAATACAAATTAGTATAATAACTTGGAGACATAAGCCACCAATAAGAAGTTAAGTTTGAGTTATATAAATAATATGTTTTATTTTCTTGATTTGCTTTGTATCCACCTGCAAATGACACTTCATCTGCGGACAAAATTCCTATTGGATATGTTAGATCATTATTTAATTTTACTCCTTTTATAGTTGTAGTGTTAGTATTATTAGTTGATGTAAACCTAGAATATGTATTATTTGCTCCTTTAGCGCATTCATATGTTGGTTTTGTTGTTGATATTTCTGTTGTTCCAGTACTATATTGTATTCTTTCTATTGATGAGTAATATGTTGTATTATTTCCATAACCTAAAGCAGTATTGTTTAAGCCTATTCCATTTGAAGCAAGAGTCTTATCATTACAAAATAATGTATCTGCAATATAATTTGTATTATTTGTATCTACTATATTTGTTTTATACCAATTTTCTAATGATGTTTTTATTGTACTACTAACAACATTTACGTGTGTTGCATCATATGGGGTTGAAGCCCATTTTCCTCCTGCTTGAACACATGCAGTTTCTGTTGTATTTGTTGTATCCACTTCAGCCGCTGTTCCGTCACCATTTAATTTTATACATTGATTTATATTAGTACCAGATTGTCCTGTCATTCCATACATATATCCTATATATGCATTGTCATTAGAACTAGAATTAAATGCTGTTTGCATTACATTTCCACTTGAATCTTTAGCAACATCATCAAGTACAAGTCTAATACTTCCGTCACCATTTATTCTTACAATTCTCCAAGTTTTATTCGCAAATGAAACATAATTATCTATTACATTTCCTCTATAGTAATAGCTAGTTCCGTAATCATCTGGAGCGTTATTTAAAACTTTTTCAGTTTCTCCTGATATTGATGTAAATTCTGTCACTTCTGTTCCAAATGTTGTTCTTGTTGCATCACTTGTTTTACTAGCATTTAAAGCACTATCAATTATTTGATATGATAAAGTGCCTTCATTGTATGGATTATTTAAATCCATTTCTCCTACAGCATAAATTTGTATTTTACCACCAAATTTTTTACCTTGATCTATACTTTGATCTTCAGTACTATTTATATAAGTTATTTTAAGTGCGTATGTATATGAATCATTTTGGTTAACTATTTTTTCATTTGCTTTTACTAAAGCTTTACTAGATGGATATATTGCATTTTCTACTAATACTTCACAATCACTTAAGTCACTAGTATCTATTGTATTATTACCACTTTTTCTATATAGAGTATAAGTTATATCTTCTTTTCTTGAAAATCCATTATATACATCTGTTAAATATATAGAATATTTACCTGTAATAGTACCTATGTTTTTAACTGTAAATAGTTTTATATTTTCGTATCCTGGTTCTATTATTTCATCTACATTACTTGTAGTTAAGTCTGTAAATTCTAATTTACTTTCACCAATAGAAACCTCTACACTTTTATTGCTACTATTTCCATGTATATTAACCATATAATAACCATAAGTAAAACCTATTAAGATTAATAATATTAATATAATACCAGTTATGCTAATAATTATCTTAGTCTTCCTATTCATATTATCACACTCTTACACTATAATAATAGTATCATATTTTTTAATACCTCGTCAATAAAGTTTAATTTATTTTTTATTAAAATGTAAAAAAAATGATATGTTTCAATCATTTTATATTTTAACTATTTTTAAATTGTGAATTGTATAAATCTGCGTAGAATCCATTTTTATTAATTAACTCATCATGAGTCCCTTGTTCTATTATATTTCCTTCATTCATAACCAGTATTATATCCGCGTTTTTTATAGTAGATAATCTATGTGCTATTATGAATGATGTTCTTCCTTTTGTTAGTTTATCCATTGCATTTTGTACTAATTCTTCTGTTCTTGTATCAACATTACTTGTTGCTTCATCTAGTATTAAGAATGGAGCATTTTTTATTAATCCACGAGTTATTGTTAATAGTTGTTTTTGTCCTCCACTAATTGAATCATTATCATTTATAGGAGAATCAAATCCACCTGGTAAAGTTTTTATAAAATGATCTACTCCGACAACTTTACATGCATTTTCTATTTCTTCATCTGTAATATGTTTTTTGTTGTATTTTAAATTTTCTTTTATAGATCCATTAAATAACCATGTATCTTGTAAAACCATTATAAATAATTCATGTATATTTTCTCTTTTTAAATCATGAATACTTACTCCATCAATTAAAATATCACCGTATGTTATCTCATAAAACTTCATTAATAAATTAACAAGTGTTGTTTTTCCTGCTCCTGTTGGTCCTACTATTGCTACTTTTTCACCAGGTTTAACTACTACATTAAAATCTTTGATTATTGTTTTATCTTTATCATATCCAAATTTTACATGTTTAAATTCTATTTTACCTTTTACATTATTAACATCAAGTTTACCTTTTAAATCCTTTTCATCAGTCATTTCTTCTTCATCTAAGAATTCAAATACTCTTTCACTAGCTGCAGCAGTGGATTGTAAATTAGTCATCGCTTGTGCCATTTGAGATAATGGACTAGTAAACAATCTAACATATATCATAAATGCAACAATTATTCCAAATGATATTATTCCTTTAGATGTTAAAAGAGCGCCTACTATACATACAGCAACATATCCTAAATTTCCAACAAACATCATAATTGGTTGCATTAATCCAGAGTAAAAAGCACTTTTTCTATTTGAATCATATAATTTGCTATTCATTTTTTGAAATTCTTTTATTGAATCATTTTCTCCATTATATGCTTTTACTATATTATGTGCACTATATATTTCTTCTATATAACCATTTAATTCTCCTAATTCTTTTTGTCTTTTAACAAAATATTTTTGACTTCTCTTTAATATAATACCCATTATCATAAATCCAATTATACTAGATATTATTGCTGTAAATGCCATAATATAATTTGTTATAAACATCATTATTATAGAACCAATAAACAATGTTATACTACTAACTAAAGTAGATAAACTATTATTCATATTTTGATTTATTGTATCTACATCATTTGTTATTCTAGATAAGATATCTCCATTCTCATGAGTATCAAAATATTTTAATGGTAATTTATTTATTTTCTTTGAAATATTAGTTCTTAATTTCTTTGAAAAATTATTTGATATTATAGTCATAATTATAGTTTCAATATAACTTAGTAATGCACTAATTATATATAACGATCCTAATATAATAGATAATCTTTTTACTTTTTCTAATTTGATAGAAGGTTTTATTATATTATAAATAGGTTTGGGTAAGTTATCTAAATCTTCTAGTAATTCATCTTGATTTTTATCTTTTGCATCTTTTAGAAATAAATTAAATTTTGTTTTATCTTCTATACTTATATTTTCATCTTGCATTATTTCTTTTATTTTTGTCTCAGTTATATTTGGTTTTATACCATCTGTAATTATATCTGTTAAATCTGATAATTTATTTGGAGATATTAATGCTAGTATAGCACTTGTCATTGCTAACACTAAAGCAACTATAAATGGATAACGCCATTTATCTAAACTTTTAAATAATCTTTTTATAGAAAGTGAAAAGTTTTCTGATTTTTCTGGAATGTTATTCATATGTCTTGGCATTATAGTTCCTCCTCTCTTAATTGAGATAATGCAATTTCTTTATATATTTTACATTTTTTTAATAATTCTTTGTGTGTACCTATTCCAACACATTCTCCTTTATCTAAAACAACTATTTTATCTGCATGCATAATAGTACCTATTCTTTGTGCTACTATCATACTTGTTGCATCTTTTGTATATTTTTTTAATTCTTTTCTTAAAATATAATCTGTTTTATAATCAAGTGCTGAGAATGAGTCATCAAATATATAAATTTCAGGATTTTTATATATTGCTCTTGCTATAGATAATCTTTGTTTTTGTCCTCCTGAAACATTAGTTCCTCCACGAGCAATATGCGAATCTATTTTCTTATCCATTTTAGATACAAAATCAGTTGCTTGTGCTACTTTAATTGCTTCTTCTATTTTATTTTTATCTTTCTTTTTGCCATTATCTCCATAACTAACATTAGATTTTACTGTACCTGTAAACATTACTGCTTTTTGTGATACATATCCTATTTTATTACGTAAGTCTTTTAGTTTATAATCTAATACATTAACTCCATCAAATAATATATCTCCATCTGTTGCATCATAAAATCTTGGAATTAAATTAATGAGAGTACTTTTACCACTTCCGGTAGAACCAATGAAAGCTATAGTTTCTCCTTTGTTAACTTTAAAACTAATATTTTTTAATAAATATTCATCTGCATCTGGATATTTAAATGATACATTTTTAAACTCAACTGTTCCTTTTAAATCAGTATTTATTTCTTTATCGCCATCTATTATATCTATTTTTTCATCTAATACTTCATTTATTCTTTTTGCAGATACACGAGAACGTGGCAATATCATAAATACTAGTGCTAACATTAAAAATGACATTATTACTTGTATAGCATAGCTACTAAATACAACCATATCGCTAAATAAAGTTATTTTATTTACCATATTAGCTTTATCTATTAAATATGCACCAATAAAATATATACCTAGTGTTAATGAATTCATAACTATATTCATTACTGGCATTAGAATAGCAAATGCTTTTTGATTAAATAATTGTGTTTTTGTTAATTCATTATTTACTTTATTAAATCTATCTTGACTATACTTTTCTGCATTAAAAGCACGTATAACTCTTATTCCACTTAAATTTTCACTAATAACATTATTTACTTTATCTATTAATTTTTGTACTAACTCAAATCTTGGGAACACAATAATTAAAAGTATTCCAATAGTTATTAATAGTATTACTACACCTACTCCAGTTAAAATACTCCATTCTACACTTTTTCCAATTATTTTACTTATAGCCCATATAGCCATTATAGGAGCTTTTATAATCATTTGTAATCCCATAGAAATTAACATTTCTAATTGTGTTATATCATTTGTTGTTCTAGTAATTAAACTACTAACATTATATTTTTTTACTAGAGCATTAGAAAATTTTAATACTTTACTAAAAATCTTATCTCTTAAATTAAATGAGAAATTAGCAGAAATAATACTTGCAAAGTATCCTACTACCATTGCACTTACTAAGCTTCCAAAAGCACATAATAACATATATGATCCTTTAATCAATATATCATTAAATTTACTTCCTTCACTTTGTATTAATCTAGTAATATCACTCATATAATCAGGTAATCTTAAATCTAAAAATACTTGAAATACAATAAATACTATACAAAGTATTATATATAAAATATCTTTTTTGCTAAAATTTTTAAATAATTTAATCATATTTATCCTCTTTCCTATCTATAATATTATTACACATTAACTTATATACTTCAATATACTTATTTAAATCATTACTCTTTATATTTTTAGTTATTAAATTTATATATTTTTTTTCTTCTTCTTTTAATTCTTCAATAATTTTATTAGCAGAATTATTAATAATAATCTTTTGTTTTCTTTTATCTATTTTATCAGGTATTATACTAATTAGATTCTTATTTACTAATAAATTTAATGATTTAGAAACATAAGCTTTAGAAACTTTAGATATATTAACTACATCTTTAGCATTAATTATATTAGGATTATTAGAAAAAATTAATAACATATCTGCCTCTTGAAAACTTATATTATGTTTTCTTGCAATTATACTAATTCTTTCATTATATTTAATAACTAATAATCTTGATAATTTAATAATATTAATTAATTCTTTATTCATAATATCACCTAAAATAGTTTACACGTAAACTATATATTAGAATTATACTTATATTTTTTTATAATGTCAATAATAATTTTAGGACGTTTAATTATAATGTAAAATAAACGGGTCAACCAAAAATAATAAAAAGTTTAGGGGCAATTAAACGTCCTGGTTATATATCTTATACTATTTTTTTATTATTTGAAATACCATTTCGTACCAAAAAATATTACAATATTCGACATATGTATAAAATATAAATTATTATATAAGATATAATGTGATTAATATGAATAATAAATCAAATAAATTGTTTTATATTTTTTTACCTTTAATACTTGGTAGTATAATTGGCTTACTAGCTAATGATTATAGTTTTTATATGAAACTTTATAAACCTATTTTATCTCCTCCTAAAATATTATTTCCTATCGTTTGGTCTATTATATATATTTTAATGGGTATTAGCTACAAAATATATAGAGAAGAAAATAATTGTTTTAAACTTTACTATATACAATTATTTGTTAATGTTATTTGGGTTATTATATTTTTTAAACTTAAACTTTTATTATTAAGTCTTTTATGGATAATATTATTAGATGTCTTAATTATCATGTTATTAATTAAATATTATAAAAAAAATAAATTATGTTTTTATTTAAATATACCTTATTTAATATGGAATTTATTTGCTACTTATTTAATGATTGATATTTATTTATTAAATTAAACTTGCTTTGTTTAATTTTTTTTTATTTAATTTAATATTATTAATTAGGTGATTATATTATGTTTGTAGAAAATATTCATGGAAGAATACGTTTTATATTTGTTATAGTATTATTAGTTTTTGTTGCAATTATTATTAGAGTATTTTATATACAAGTAATTGATTATAAAAAATTAAATAATTTAGCAGATAACTTATGGAGTAGAAATTTACCTATTACATCTGATAGAGGTTTGATATTAGATAGAAATGGTAATGTTCTTGCTGATAATATTACTACTGTTAGTTTAGTTTTAATACCTAATCAAATAAAGAATAAAGAACAAGTTAGTCGTGATTTAGCAACTATATTAAATGTTAAATATGAAGATATGTATAAACATGTTAGTAAAAAGACTAGTATAGAAAGGGTACATCCTGAGGGAAGACAATTAAGTTATGAAGTTGCTGAAAAAATAAATAATTTAAATTATGATGGTGTTTATTTAGTTAAAGAAAGTAAAAGATATTATCCTTATAAAAATATGTTAAGTCATGTTTTAGGATATGTTGGCATTGATAATCAAGGTTTATCTGGTATAGAACTTGAATATGATAAATATTTAACTGGTAAGAGCGGTGCTATAAAATATTACAGTGATGGCAAAGGAAATAGACTTAATAAATCAGAAGTATATGTAGAGCCTCAAAACGGTGTAAATGTTAGTTTAACTATTGATTTAGATATACAAAAATCTATTGAAAGAGAACTTGATAATGTTGTATCAAAATATAATCCAGAACAAGCATTAATTGTAGTTGCTGATCCTAATACTGGAGAAATATTAGGTATGTCTTCAAGACCTAATTTTGATTCTAATAATTATAAAAATTATGATATTAATACTATTAATAGAAATTTACCTATTTGGGCTACTTATGAACCTGGTTCTACTTTTAAAATAATTACTCTTGCTGCATCTTTGGAAGAAAAAACTATAAATATATTTGATGATCATTTTCACGATTCTGGTTCAATTAATGTAGATGGTGCTAGAATAAAGTGTTGGAAAAAAGGAGGACATGGAGATCAAACTTTTTTACAAGTCGTAGAAAACTCTTGCAACCCAGGATTTGTCGTTATGGGACAAAAGTTAGGTACTGAAAGATTGTATAAATATATAACTAATTTTGGTTTTGGTGAGAAAACTGGCATTGATTTAAATGGAGAAAGTTCTGGAATCTTATTTAAATATGATAATATAGGTCCAGTAGAACAAGCGACAATGTCTTTCGGACAAGGAATAAGTGTCACACCAATACAGCAAATTCAAGGAGTATCTGCTGCAATTAATGGTGGATATTTAAATACTCCATTCATAGTTAAATATTTAAGTGAACCAGAAACTAATACTATAATTAAAGAAAATAAAAAAAATACTAAAAGACAAGTAATTAGTGAAGAAACAAGTAAATTAGTTAGACATACATTAGAAAGTGTTGTTGCAAACGGAACTGGAAAAAATGCTTACATAGAAAATTATCGTGTTGGAGGTAAAACTGGTACAGCACAAAAAGTTAATAATGGCATTTACATGGTAGGAAATTACATATTATCTTTTATAGGATTTCTACCAGCCAATAAACCTGAATATTTAGTATATGTTGCTATAGATAATCCAAAAGGAATAACTCAATATGGTGGAACAGTTTCTGCTCCTATAGCAAAAAATATTATGAAAAGTATTATAGATATTAAAAATATAAAACAAGATAATACGGGAATGATAAGACAGGAATATACTTGGTTAGATACAAAATACATTATGCTTCCTAATGTTGTTGGAATGGATTTAAAAACAGCACAAAATACTTTAAAAGGTTTTAAAATTGAATATACTGGAAATGGAGATAAAGTTATAGAACAAATTCCTAGTGCTAATCAATATGTTAAAGAAACTAATACAATTAAATTAATGTTAGGTTAATTTGAATATACATCAATAAGGTAAGTAAAATAACTTATCTTTTTTATCTTTTGCTAATACTTTTTAATTTTCTAGTTTGAGAATAAATAACATATTTGTTATAATAAAGACGAAAATATAACATACAGAGAGAAATTAATTTACAATGAAATGCATTTTAATGAATAAAAATACAGAAATATTACTTACAGAATATAATGAAAATTCAAAATATTTTGATGAAGTTTATGAAGTATATAACATTTTATACGCACCATATATTTTAAAAAGTTTTTATAATAAAAATGATATAAATAACACATTATTTAAAACAAATATGAGTGAATGGTTTAAAGGAAGGGGTATACCTTCTTGGAGAGACAAACTAGATATTCTTTTACATAGGTTGAATGCAAGTGCACCAAATGAATTATTAGATAAAGCCTTAGGATTATCTTTATCTGAACAATATTGGATAAAACCTTATGGTACGAATATAAAATATGGTGATGTTAATTTTTTTGATAATGACTTTGAATATAGTGAATTTTTAAAAGCGTCTCTATCAAAAAACAGTAAAAACATTGTAAAAGATTCATCATTAAAAACACCTAATAACACAACCGATGGAATGCTAAGAAAAGCCTGGATTATCAAAAACGGAACTTGATACTTAATTAAAGGTGGTTATAAAAATGAAATATTGCAACCTTTTAATGAAGTTTTAGCAAGTGAAATATGTAGATTACTTGGATTTAATCATGTAAAATATGACCTTGAAATATATAATGATATAGTTGTATCAAAATGTCCATGTTTTATTACTAAAAATACAGAATTAATTACCTGTCATCAAATTAGAAATGATATAAAAAAACATGGAAATATAGAAGATTATGAAGAATATATAAAATTATTAGAAAAAAATGGAATTAAAAATGCTAGAATACAGATGGAAAATATGTATATTCTAGACTTTCTAATAATGAATGAAGATAGACACCTAAACAATTTTGGAATTATAAGAGATGTTAACACATTAAAATGGATTGAATGTGCTCCTATATTTGATAACGGAAAAAGTTTAAATATAAATTATTACAATGATGATGAATTACATATTTCTGGTGAAGGAAGATTATTTTATGAGATAAAACCTTTTAATGAAATAATTATGATAGTAAAAGATTTAAAAAGAATTAATATAAATGCGTTAAACAACATACCAGAATGGTTTGATAATTTATTATAAATATCAACATATAACTAAAATTTCTGATTCAAAAATAAATAAATTATGTATCATATTAAATAGACAAATAAATAAATTAAGAAAATTAATAGATGAAAATCAATAACAAAATTATTTAATTAATTATAATTATTCTATTCCACATTTTTCAATTTTACATAACAAAAAAACTTTACATCAATTTAGTAAAGTTTTATTTATTAACCAATTTGCAATATCAATAATTTTTATTTTTCTATTATATAATTTTTAAAACAAATTCAACATTTATATTAAAATTTTGTAACAATTTTATATTCTTTTTCCAAAACCATATTACATTTACATCAAGTATCAAGCCATTCCTTAATGTTTAAATTTTAATCGGGATGACTCCACGATTAATTGTTCTCATTTTATAATTATTAGTTGACAAAATACCACACAAATATTTTATCACACTCTCAATATTAATACTTGTATCACATAAGAATATATCAATAGCTGCATATTGATATTCTGGCCATGTGTGAATTGTAAAATGAGATTCTTTTAATACCAATACGCCACTAACACCAAATGGTTTAAATTGATGAAAACAACTCTTCACCACATTAAAATCTCCTATTTTTCCAGCTTCCATCATCACTTTTTTTATTTTATAAACCGATTCCAAATAATCATTATTACAATTATAAAAATCTAATAAATAATGCACTCCCAAAATATCATTCATTACTATTTTCCTCCATAATCATTTGAAAATAATCTACTGAATAATTCCTAAAAAATTTTTTAGGATCTTCTACCCAATTATTTACTTCTTTCCATAAAATATTAATTCCTCTATCTCCATAACAATTTATAAAACTATCATAATTAACAAATGCTCCATTAATATCCTTATAAGCACCATTTTTTAAATATAGACTTTTTGAAAACTTGGCACCAGACCAATCTAAAATAACAGGCGCGAAAAATCTTATTGGGAATTCGTTAAAACCTAATCTAATAAGTCCTTCTGTATGCATTCGTTGAGCCCAAATGCCAGACCAATCTCCACCATCTAACATAATTGTTAAAGTATTGTTTTTCTTATCCTCCTCTAGCATTGCTATACCTTTGGTTAAATCTCTAAATTGAGTATTTATATCCACATATTCTTCATTTTCTTCTGTAACTTTTATCTCATATAAACCATGTAATGGACAATGTGCATTCAAAATCAACTCATTCTTATTATGCTTTTCTTCTAATTTTTTTATAGTTTTTTTGCCAAGCCCACAGATTGGACATATTGTTCTAATATGTAAATCCGATGCTGAAGGAAATAAAAGTTCTTTAAAATATTCTTTATCATTTATAATATTAATAAGTGACTTTCTTACATATCTGTTTTTTTGAAATTCATTATAACTTCTTACAGAATAAGAAATATTAGCCAAAACTGATAATTTTTCTAAAATTTCAATAAATCTTTTCATATTAATATGTTCTTTAGATTCTTGTTTGAGAAAACTATGTCTTTGATCCTTATAATAAACTTCTCCATTATATTCTATTGTCTCTGCTGGACTATTTTCCAATTCATCAAATTGAACTTCTGTTTCTACTTTTAAATCATTTCTAACTTTATTCGCTAATGCAAAAGCTGTCATAAGTGTTGTTATTGTACCTAAATGCGGACTACTATTAGGTTGTGCCGATGTGTTTATTATTATCTTTTTTTGATTTTTATATTTATATATAATCAAATCACTAAGTTTATTAGTTACGTGTGCAATTCCAATTGGTGGATAAAATACTTCTCTTTTCATTCTTTACCTCCTTGATACACTATTACTATTTCTCTCTGAAATAGTTCTTTTCCAATTTTAAAAAACTTTTTTTCTAATCTATTTTTTTCTCCTTTTGAAAGAGATATAATTTCGTTTATTTGAAAAATCATTATATTTCCTTTCAAACTATAGTGCCATGTTCCTTTTAAGCCTTTAGAGAACAATATAACACCTTCGATTTGCCCTGCAGCTTTCCAAATTATAGTTTTATTTTTTCCGTTTAATATCCACTCTTTATCAGAATAACTTATTAATAGTGGATCAAACTTACCAAGAATAATTGGATAACTTATTTTAATATTTTTAATATCTGGCAATGATTCATAATAATATTTTTTATTGTTAATAGATATATATTTTGCTTTTTTAATATAATTATCTAAATCTTTTTTAATTTCTTTATATTTTAATCCTGACCAATGTAAGAAATCCTGCATTGTTGCCGGCCCATAATAATTAAAATATCTATAAATTAAATCAGAATTTATTTTTTTACTATCAACAATATCATTTTGTTTGTATAATTTTTTATCTTCTTCATTAAGAATTCCATATAGCAATTTATGATAAGTAGCCAAAATTAACAGTCCACTCCATGACATTATCTCTTTTGATTTATATTTTGGTATAATATTTTCAATCTCTGATTTTTCTATTGTATTTTTATTATTTCTATATAAAAAATCATGAATTGAATTTAAGTATTTGTTATAATCTATTTTTAAATGTTTAGCATATTTATACACCCAATTATCACTTTGACAATACAAATTTGAAATTAAATTATAATCTTTTTTGTGATATATATGTAACGTTGTCCTTTGTCCCCAACTTTTAATTAAATTGTTATTATTAAAAATATCACATTTATGGATGGTTCGATTATATATAGATATTAGCGCATAGTTTTGATATTGACTTTGTATTCCGATTAATGATTCAACACACATATCAGCATTTTCAAACTTATCTATTAATCCATTATTATATAGTCTTAATTTTTGTAAATCCAAATTAGAATAGTTACTCATGTTTTAATACATATATAAGCACATAATCATAATTTATATCATTAGCAATTGGAACTTTTTTCACCACTGAGATTTTACAATTTTGTTTTTTACTGAAATCTTGTATCATTTTTTCTGATAGATAATTATTATTAAAGCCCATCCTCTTACTATATGATTCAGAAAAACACCAATTAGCTCCTAATAATGTTCCATCTTTCTCTAATAAATTATAAATTTTTTTTAAATTACTTATATATTCCTTTTCACTTCTACACAATCCTAGCAATCCAAATTGCGATACATTGTTATATTTACTAGCATTATTAATAGATAAATGTAAAACATCACAAATTAAATAATCTACGTGAATCTTAAGAATGTCATCAAAATTTTTATCATATTTTTTTATTACATAATCACAACTATTCGGATATAATACTTTCCTTCTAATTTGTTCATTAATAAAAAATGCTTCTTTAGAAATATCTACACAAAGTACTTTTTCAATATTATTAAATGCAAGTAACCAAAAATAAATATTACTACCACTACCAAAATCAATTAGCGTACCATTACAAGCATATTTATTTATTAATTCTAAAATTTCTTCTGTTCCTTGTCCTTCTCTAAACGGAGAACCATAGTAATCATTAAAATATTTTAACTGTTTTTTATATTCTTCTTTGTCTATCTTATCAAATTTCATATTTACTTAATTAATCTCATAGTTCTATTAATCTATTTTGATATATTCCTTTCTATTTTTTATTTGAAATCCGTTTTAAAATAATAATATAAGTCCCGTTTTCATTCTCTATTTTTTCTTGTATTATAAAATTATTACTTCTGTCTACAATTTTCCTAATCAAACTATATTCATAATTATATAATTTAAAATTTGTTTCAAAAAGCAAATTATTTTTATTAAAATATTGATACCAAAACTCAATATAATTTTTATGATGTATATGTTTATTATATCTTTTAATATTTAAATCATTGTGCATAAATTGTTTAGAAAAATAAAATTTATTATCTTCAACTTTTGAATCATAATATGTTAATGATTTTCCTAAATTAAAGTCAAACAGTTCTAAAACAACATACTTTGCTACTGAATAACAACTTTCTAAAAAAATTTTAAAGTTAGAATAATTTAAATATTGTATTCCTTGATCTAAAGCAAAAATACAATCACATTCAATCTTTAATTCATTTATATTTTTCATATCATATGTATATGTTTTAACATTTTTTATTCTTTGTAGTTCTTTTTGATTATTAATAATATTTACCATTGTTCTTTCAATATCTATAAAATATGATTCTTTAAAAATTTCTGAACACTCTTTTAAATATATTCCGCTAGCACAAGGGCACAGAACCATAGAAGTAATATCATATTTGTCTTTAATTACCTTTAATAGTTTAATCTTCTTATAATCTTTTTTTACTTCTCGTATATAAAATGCTGCTCTTTCTTTATATGTTATTTTTCTCATAGTAATCCCAATGTTCTTTTATTACTTGATGACTGATTTTTCCTTTATCAAATATTTTTCCTCTTACAACTTCAGAATTTTTTTTTCCTTGTAATTCATTATCTAATATCTTTATTATCCATTCTTTCGCATTTGATGAATATGCTTCAGCAGTAGATTTAGGATAAGCAGATGGTAAATTATCAACTTTACAACATATAACTCCATTATCTGAAACATAGATTGGATGATCTAAAGTGGTATATTTATCAATACTCGGAATATATCCGCTACCATATCCGCAAGTTACATCAATTACTACAGTGCCAGCTTTTAAAGAATTAAATATCTCTTTTGTTATAATAGGCTTAGTATCATATGTTGAAATAAGAATAGCTCCTACAATAGCATCCATTTCTGGCAAAACTTTTTTTAAATTTTCTTCAGTTGATTCCAAACAATGAATATTTTCATCCATATAAACGCTCATTTTCTTTAATTTATTAATATTACTACCAAAGACATAAACTTCATTACCTAATTCTGCAGCAAGTTTTATCGCTGCACCGCCGACATTTCCATAACCAATTACTGCAATTTTTGATTTGGATGCTCCACGAATTTGAAACAACGCTTTACCTGTACCACCATATTGTTTTTGTTGATAAAAATTAGCGTACATTATAGCCATTTTTCCAGCAATTTCTCCACCGGGATATGCCATTGGAAAATATCCATCATCTGTTTCTATAAATTCGTATGTATACGCTGTTACTTTCTTTTCTTGTAATTTTTTTAATAAACCATAATTTCCTTCAGCATGAAATATTGCAGACATTATAGTATTTTCATTTAAATATTTATATTCTTCTTGTGTCGGACCTTTATATTTTATAATAAAATCACAGTTAGTCCAACACTCTTCTTTATCTTTAATGATTGCTCCGTGTTTGGTATATTCGTTATCTGAAAAACCAAGAGCTTCGCCTGCACCTTTTTCTACATACACTTCATATTTTTTTGCTAAATCATCAATATCTTTTGGTAATAAAATGACTCTATTCTCACCATTAATGGTCTCTTTTAACACTGCTACTTTTTTCATATTTTCTCTCCTATTACACAAATATATTTACCACGATTACATAAATTTTCATTTTGTATATATTACATTTCAACATTAAATATGTAATCGTAATTATCTACTAAAATCTTACTTATTGTATATTTATTTGGAGTTAATGTTTCCTCAACTCCAATTAATGAAACAACAGGATAACCACATTTAAAAATTGGAATAATATCATGATTCTTATGAATTATCTCTAATTCATCTATTTTATTAAAGTGCAATTTGGGAATACACTCAGATAATGCACCAATTTCTTTGTCTACTACATTTTTTACTTCACTAGTATTTCCTTTCAATATATTTAAAGCCAATCCGTTATAAAAATTTTCACCAACAGAAATAGATATTCCTTTGCTTTTCAAATGTGTAGATATAATTTCAATCAATTTATCAGCACTATCAAAAAAAGGTAATACATATATATTTAAAATAATATCAAATCGTTCATCAAGATTTAAATTTTTAATATCAGAGTTAATAATTTTGACACGTTCTTTAAATTTTTCTAATTTTAATTTAGCTTGAAATAACATATTATCAGAAAAATCCACTAATACACATCTCGTATTATCAAACTCGTTTAAAATTTCATATGCCCATTCACCTGTACCAGCACCTAATTCTAAAAATGTAATTGATTTATTTTTTGGAATATATTTTTTTATAATCTCCCACAATAAGTCATCGGACAATTTCCAATAAGTTTTTACATTATTTTCATCATATTTTGTTGATATATCATTAAAATATTTTAAAACTATCTCTCTTTCACACATAATTTGACTCTTTCTTTTGAATCTAAAAAAGATAACAATTCTGGTTTTTTATCTAAAATATAGTAAGATTGTGGAACAACAAAATTTGGAAATCGTTGCTGTAATTCGATTAATGAAACTTCTTCTATAGGAATAATTTCTTCTACTGGGATTGCATAACCAATATTACTATATAAATATTCCATCATACTACTATAACTTCCTGGCTCTTCTTGTTCAGCAATCAAAGCAATAGTATTTGCATCAGCAATTATTGGTTCTCCAAATTTGATTTTAGCAACAATGCTTTTTTTTGTTTTTGAAATATAAATATATGCTTCACTTTCTTCTTTCACATATCTTGTTCTATACTCATAATGTTTTTTTCTCTCTAACATTGCATCATAATATTCCTCTCTCAAACTCATCAAAACATGTTTTGGCTCTTCTTCAATAAATGATAATTGTCTTTTCATTTTTCTACTTCCTTTCTTTTATCAATTTTTTTTGTTTATTTAGGTCAATTTTTTTCATTACAATATCTGCTATTTCTTCTGGAGATAAGTGTTCAGTATCAACTACTATATAATTAAAACCACTATTTAGTAAAAATTGTTCCATCTTATCATAACCATAATCATATATTGCACAATTAGACAAATCTTTATCTTTAGCATCACGATTATGAATTCTATCAATTCTCGTAGATACACTTGCCTTTAACAAAACAGTTAAATCAGGTTCTCCACACAATTTTATTAATTCTTGATGAAGTGACATTGTTTCATCATTACCATGCCAATAATAATTTGATACAAAATGTCTATCATAAATGATATTTTGAGTTAAATCACATCTTGTTCCATATAATATTCCCAAACCATAGAATAATGTTAAAAGCGCCTCATCTTCAGTTTCATAGATTTTCCATTCTAAATCTTTAAGTTGTGACTCATTTATATTTAAAGTATCAAATAAAAACTTAAATGGTTTATCAACATATTTATATCCTAGTCTATCAGCTAATATTTTTGAAAGTGTTGTTTTTCCACTACCATCCATTCCTTCAACTGCAATTCTCATAAACTTTTTCCTTTTCTAATTGCTTTTTTAGTATAATTTTAAATCCCATCTTAATTTTTCATCTTGATTTTCATTTTCTTCATATACCATTTCATTAATTTCTTCATTCTTAAAAACTTCTAATAACTTATCAAAATCATCTGCCAGTTTCATATTTTTTAATTTATCTTCATCTATCCAATATACTTTACCCTCAGATGTTTCTGAGATAATATCACCACTATAGTCATCTGATATAAATAAAATAATTAATTGTCTTTCCTTTTCATTTTTATCATACCAATCTTTAATTCCACATATTTTAACAGAATTTAATTTTAATCCAGTTTCTTCATATACTTCTCTTTTAACTGATGGGACAATGCTTTCTCCTAGTTCTATTTTTCCTCCTGGAAAAGCAACTCCTTTCCAACTTTTTATTCTTTCTTGCACCAATACTTTTTTTGTAATTGGATTAATAATTTTACACATATTCATTAATTTTACAGTTTCCATTTTTTTCTCCTTTTTTGTTTCAATATTTAAAAAAGAGGTTCTAAAAAAGAACCTCCTCCTCCTAATCAAATTTTAATCACATAATATAATATTTTTATCTATCTTAACATTCTCAATTAATAATGTCAACCGCTTTATGCCACAACCAGATTTTACAATTTTTTACAGATTTAACTTAATTAATTTCAAAATCTTTCAATTTTGAATAATAGAAAAAAACTTTACATCATTCAGTAAAGTTTTATTTGTTTTCGTAAAGTTCCATAAATTTATTATATAATTTATCACATTCATCTTTATCCATTTCAGGTATATTTTCACATGGATATGGTATACCTAACTTTATATATTTTTCTCTTCCCAATTTGTGATATGGAAGAAACTCCACCTTTAAAACTTTTTCTGTTTTAAAATATTTTTTTATATAATCATTTAAAGATTTTATATATTCTTCATTATCCATAATAGTTGGTACTATAACTTGTCTTATCCAAAACTTCTTATTTAATTTATTTGCAACATCTATAAATTCTAAAGATTTATCTGGTAAAAACTTTGTAATTTTTTTATAACCTTCTATTGTTGTATGTTTTATATCAAATATTATTAAATCTACATAATTTAAAAGTTCAATATAATTATCTCCTACACCAGTAGTATCTAATGCAATATGAATATTATTTTCTTTTAATTTTTTACAAACGTTAGTTAAAAATTTAGAATGAAGTAATGGTTCTCCACCAGAAAATGTTACTCCACCGTTTTCACCAAAATAATCTTTATTTCTAAGTATTTTATTTACCAACTCATCTTCTGTTATATTGTTTTTTCCTTTTTTCCACATTTCTGGATTATGACAATATATACATCTTAAATGACATTCATTAAAAAATACTACTGTTCTAATACCTGGCCCATCTACTACACTAAATGTTTCAATACTTGCTACATTACCATTCATAACTTAGTATGGAAAGTTCTTGATATTACTTCCTCTTGTTGCTTTCTAGTAAGTCTATTAAATCTTACACTATAACCTGAAACTCTTATTGTTAATAATGGATATTTTTCTGGATTATTCATTGCATCTATAAGTGTTTCTCTATTTAAAACATTTACATTTAAATGATGAGCTCCTTTTTTGAAATATCCTGTTAGTAAAGATACTAAATTATTTGTTCTTTCTTCATCTGTTTTTCCAAGTGAATCTGGTACTATTGAGAAAGTATTTGATATTCCATCTTTGCAACAATTTTCATAATCAAGTTTTGCAACAGAATTTAAACTTGCTATTGCACCACATTCATCTCTTCCATGCATAGGATTTGCTCCAGGAGCGAAAGGAACACCTTTTTTTCTTCCATCTGGAGTTGAACCTGTTTTTGCACCATAAACTACATTTGATGTAATTGTAAGTACAGACATTGTTGGTTCTGCATCTCTATAACATTTATGTTTCTTTAATTCATTAAAGAAATAATTTGTAAGTTCTTTTGCAATATCATCTACCCTATCATCATCATTTCCATATTTTGGAAAATCTCCATCAATTTTAAAATCTACTGTTATTCCATCTTTATCTCTTATTGGAGTCACCATTGCATACTTTATAGCTGATAGTGAATCAACAGCAACAGAAAGACCTGCAACACCATAAGCCATATATCTATGAACGTTTGTATCGTGTAAAGCCATAAGTCCAGCTTCATAAGCATATTTATCATGCATATAGTGTATAATATTCATTGCATTATTATATATTTCTGCAACTTTACTTAATACTAATTTATAATTTTTAACTACATTATCATATGTTAAAATGCTTTCAGTATTCTTTTCAATATTATCAAGTACTTTATCACCTTTTACTTCATCAATTCCTCCATTTAATGAATATAGAAGTGATTTTGCTAAATTACATCTTGCACCAAAGAATTGCATATCCTTACCTAATCTCATTGCAGAAACGCAACATGCAATAGCATAATCATTACCATATATATTTCTCATTAAATCATCATTTTCATATTGAATTGCATCAGTCTTAATACTTACTTTAGCACAATATTTTTTAAAATTTTCTGGTAAATGTTCACTCCACAAAATAGTCATATTAGGTTCTGGTGCAGTATCTAAATTTTCTAAAGTATGTACTATTCTATATGAAGTTTTATTAACAAGAGAAATATTATTATCTAACATACCTCCAATAGAACATGTCACCCAAGTTGGATCTCCTGAAAATAATTCATCATATTCAGGGGTTCTTAAATGTCTTACTAATCTTAACTTTATTATGAATTGATCTATTAATTCTTGTATTTCTTCTTCAGTTATTAATCCAGAATTTAAATCTCTTTCAAAATATATATCAAAGAATGCATCTACTCTGCCTAAACTCATTGCAGCACCATTGTTTTCTTTTACTCCTGCTAAATATGCTAAGTAAGTCCATTCTACTGCCTCTCTTGAATTTTTTGCTGGTTTTGAAATATCAAAGCCATAAGTTTTAGCCATTTCTTTTATTTCTTCTAATGCCCTATATTGCATAGATATTTCTTCACGTATTCTAATTAAATCATCAGTCATTTCTCCAACAAAAATATTATTCCATTCATTTAATTTTTGTTCTTTTAAAAAGTCTATTCCATATAATGCAACACGTCTAAAATCTCCAATTATTCTTCCTCTACCATAAGCATCTGGTAAACCTGTTAATAATCCTACATGTCTTGCTTTTCTAATATCTTCTGTATAAGCATCAAACACACCTTGATTATGTGTTTTTCTAAATTCATTAAAATATTTATCTACAGCTGGATTCAATTTATATCCATATGCATCAAGTTCTTGATAAACCATACGTATTCCGCCATAAGGATTTACTATTCTTTTAAGTGGAGCATCAGTTTGAAGTCCAACAATAACTTCATTTTCTTTATCTATATATCCAGGTTTAAAAGAATTAATTCCAGACATGTGATTTACATCTATGTCTAATACATGTTCATCTAATTCTTCTTTTAATAAATCTAAACATTTATTCCAAACTATATCAGTTTTTTTAGTTGTACCAACCAAAAAATCTTCATTATCTTTATATTCTGTATAATTATTTTTTATAAAGTCATTTACATTTACTTCTTTTTTCCAAATATTTCCTTTAAAATTTTTCCATTCTTCCATTTTACTTCCTCCATATCATATTTTATATTATATTATAAATCAAAAATAATAAACTGTTGCATTTGCAACAGTTTACATATTATTCAATTTCTCAAATACTTTTACTGCAACACTTACAGTTGCACCAACCATAGGATTATTTCCCATTCCAATATATCCCATCATTTCTACATGTGCTGGTACACTACTACTTCCTGCAAATTGTGCATCTCCATGCATTCTACCCATTGTATCTGTAAGTCCATAACTAGCAGGTCCTGCAGCCATATTATCTGGATGAAGTGTTCTTCCTGTTCCACCACCACTTGCTACACTAAAATATGGTAATCCCATTTCAATTCTTTCTTTTTTATAAATACCTGCAACAGGATGTTGGAATCTTGTTGGGTTTGTTGAATTACCTGTTATTGATATATCAACATTTTCATGGTGCATTATAGAAACACCTTCTCTAACATCAAAAGCTCCATAACACTTTATTTTATTTCTTTCACTATCACCATATTTTGTTTCTTTAATTATATTTAATTTATTATTATCATAATCATATTTTGTTTCGACATATGTAAAACCATTTATTCTGCTTATTATTAAAGCAGCATCTTTACCTAATCCATTTAATATTACTCTTAAAGGTTTTTTTCTTACAAGATTTGCACTTTTTGCTATACCAATTGCTCCTTCTGCTGCTGCAAATGATTCATGTCCTGCTAAAAATGCAAAACACTCTGTTCTTTCATCTAAAAGTCTTTTTGCAAGTTCACCATGTCCTAATCCTATTTTTCTTATATCTGCAACGCTTCCATTTATACAAAAACTTTGAAGAGCTTCACCCAAATACTCACATACTTCACTTGCACTTTTTGCTTGTTTTTTTAATGCAATACTTGCTCCGATTATATAAGCATATGGTGCATCTTCAAAACAAATTGGTTGTATATCTTTAACTATTTTATATACATCTAAATTATATGATTTACATATACTAATAGATTCTTCAATATTCTTTATACCATACTTATCAAGTAATTTTTGTATATTATCAATTCTCATTTCATAATTTTCAAACATTATTATTCCTCCCTTGGATCTATTGTTTTTACTGCATCAGCATATCTACCATAAGTTCCAGTAGCTTTACGAATAGCTTCCATTGGTTCTATTCCTTTTTTTATAAAATTCATCATTTTACCAATATTTACATATTTATATCCAATAATACTATCGTTGCTATCTAAACCTAATTCAACCACATAACCTTCAGTTAATTCTAAATAACGAGGCCCTTTTTCACGAGTTGAATAAATAGTTCCAACTTGACTTCTTCTTGTTGCCCCTAAGTCCTCTAATCCAGTACCTACTTCTAGACCACCTTTAGAAAATGCAGATTGACTTCTACCATATACTATTTGTAAAAATAATTCTCTCATTGCTGTATTAATAGCATCACATACTAAATCAGTATTTAATGCCTCTAAAATCGTTTTTCCTACTAAAATTTCTCCTGCCATTGCAGCACTATGAGTCATTCCACTACATCCTATTGTTTCAACTAAAGCTTCTTCTATAATACCATTTTTAATATTTAAGGTTAATTTACATGCTCCCTGTTGAGGTGCACACCAACCTACTCCATGTGTTAGTCCACTAATATCTTTAATTTCTTTTGCTTGTATCCAACTACCTTCTTCTGGGATAGGTGATGGTCCGCTTTTTGCATCATTTCTAACTACACACATATTTTCAATTTCTTCTATCATAATATCATACCTTTCAAATATATTATAACCCATTTGTTTTGTATTTAAAATATTTTATACATTTTTTTACAGAAAAAAAGTATCTTAAGATACCTTTTAGAAATTATTACATTGTCCTTCGTATACATCACATTTTTCATTTTCTTCACAACATGTATATTCAGGTGTATATGTATGAGTATATATATGATGATTTATAACTCTTGTATTAATAGGACATACATGTCTCTGTCCGTTTATGCAATATTTTTTATTCTCTTTACACAAATTTTAATTTTTTTACTATACCATTTTTAAGACTTTTACTATACCATTTTTAAAATTATATATTAAATTTTAATATTAAATTAATTTTTTTATCTTCAAATATTTCTATTCTATCAATTAGATTAATGATAATATCTCTACTAATGTTATTAAGTTCTAAAACTTCACGAATATACTTTTCTCTATCTATATTGTTATTTTGAGTTTTCTCTTTTTTAAATTCTTTTATTTTATCTAATTTTATATTTAATTCAGTTTCCAATTTTATTTTTACTCTGTTAAACTGTTCTTCACTAATATTTTTATTTAATCTATCAATATATATACTATCTAAATTATCATTTATATTGCTAATTTCCTTTTCCAAATTTTTAATATACCTTAAATTATTTTGTTTATCGTTATTAGTATTTATAACTCTATTCAATATACTTTTTTTATCCATATATTTTAAACAATATTCTTTTAACAATTCTAATATTTTATCTTCCAGTATATCATAATTGTTAGAATGCATAGTACAAACTTTTTGTTTCAAATATGTTCTATAATAATTACAAACTGTATAACATCTATTATCAATTTTTCTTCTAGGACTAACAGATATTCTATGATTACATTCACCACAATATAGAAGTCCATCTAATAAATGATTTTCACGTTTTTCATTTCTACCCACATTTTTTGGTATTAAAGATTGTACTCTATCAAATAATTCTTTATCTATTATTGCTTCGTGAGTATTTGGTACAACTATATAATCGCATTCTTTATTGTATACAACTTTTTTTATCTTATAATTTACTTTACTTCTTCTATTTTGAACCAAATCTCCAGTATATAATCTATTAATAAGTATATCTTTAATTGTTTTTGGGTGCCACTTGCCCATATTCATATTATAATTATTTTTCCAATTAAAATTATAATATTGAGCAGGTGTTTTAATATTTTCTAAAGTTAATTTATTAGCAATCTTAAAACAAGTTAACCCATTTAAAGATAAATCAAAAATGTATCTAACTATTTTCGCTTGTTCTTCATTTATTACTAAATGATTTTTGTTATTAATATCTTTATCATAACCATAAGGACATCTACTTCCTACCCATTTTCCCTCTTTTTGTTTTGCTCTTAAACTAGACTTTATTTTTTTAGATATATCTTTAGCATAATAATCATTCATTATTGCTTTAAAAGGAGCAATGTCATTATTTGAATTATTTAAATAAGTATCTATATTATCAGTAATAGCAATATATCTAATATTATGTTCTGGAAAATACTTTTCTAAATAATAACCAGTTTTAATATAATCTCTTCCTAATCTAGACATATCTTTTGTTATAACCATATTAACTAATTTATTTTCTATATCATTAATTAATCTATTAAACCCAGGTCTATCAAATGTAGTACCACTATATCCATCATCAATATAAATATCATATACTCTTAAATTATTTTCTTTAACATACTGCAATAACAAACTCTTTTGATTTGTTATACTTTCACTAACATCGGTTTTATTTTCATCTTCTCTTGATAGTCTTATATATAACCCCACACTATAAACTTTATCGTTTATCACTTTTACCTCCATTCTTTGGGATTTTATAAGTACAATTAGATACTAGCATACTTTTTTTATTTTTACAAATCATATCATTAAGTATATTTACAAATATATCATTTAAATTTTTATCTCCTTTTATAACGTTAATTTTATACATAAATGAGACATACCCCCTATCTAATCTTATGAAATTAAATAATTTATTACATAAAAAAAATCTTGTTTCCAAGACTTATTATTTATAATTATTTCAATTTTATCATATTATAGCATAACAAAATAACATTTTAAGTACATTTCTTTCTTAATTTTTTCTCATTTTGTTCTCAAAGTTGATAATTATTTTTTAATTTTATATTACTTTTATCTAAATATCCTTTATAACTTCCTAAACTTCTTACATATTTATCTTTGTCAAATCTTTTTAAATTTTTTAATTTTCTACTTAATCTTCTTATAGTATTGTTGTTATATCTAATAATTAATTTATTATTTTTATCTAGTTTAAATACATATCCTAAAAAACTAATTCCATTTGATAACTTATATAAATTAGATTTAGAATTTATTTCTAAATTCAATTTGCGTATTTCTTTTTCTATAAGATTAAATGAATTAATTAATTTTTCTTTATCTGTATCTACAATTAATATATCATCCATATATCTAATATAATATTTAAATTTTAATTTTTCTTTTATATAATGGTCTACATCATTCAAATAAAATATACCTAATATTTGACTAGTCATATTTCCTATTGGCAAACCTTTATTATAATTATATAATGGAATAGATTTAATTGTATTAATTTTTGTTTCCTTCTCTTTTTTGCCTATATTTAAACTATTAATATATTTTATTCTACTATCTTTTAAATAATTTATTCTTTCATTTATATATTTTTCATTAGTAGAATTTATAATTTCTTCTATAATTCTTAAAGCACATTTGTCTTTTATATATTTTTTTACTTTACTCATTAATATTTTATGGTCAATATTATAAAAGTACTTTTTTATATCAACTTTTAATATATATATTTCTTTATTTTGATATTTCAATTTATTAATATAATCTACAAACTTATTAAAAGCATATCCACTACCTTTATTTATTCTAGTAGCAACATTAGTATCAATCAATTTATTTTCTAAATTAATAAGTAATATATATTTACTAACTAAATGATTAACTAACTTATCGTTTATATTTTCACTCATAATAATTCTAAATTTAGGGTCCCTTATCATAAATATTCTATATCTAGAAAACTTATATTTATGTAAATATAATAACTCTAATATTCTATATAAGTTAGAATTCAAATATAAATTATATTCGTATATAGCTTGTTTATTTTTGCAATTTCTTTTAATCTTATAAAACATAGATTTTGCATGTTCATATTTTAACATTTCATCATATACTTTACCCATTGCAACTATTTTCTACTCCACTTAATATTTTACGTATTTCTTCTATTTTCTTTATACAAGATAAAAATCTTTTTTTAATTACTAAATTTTTAGAATATGCAACTCCAATATAAAAATCTATCATTACAATATTTACTTTTACATCATTTAAATACTTTTGTCTAACGTTTCCATTATTCATACTAACCTTAGCAGTATTTTTTATTGTTTCATACATTTCTAATGTTAAGTTATCTCTCAATACTTTTTCATTTTTGGGTAAAGAATTTAAAACATATTGTCCTAAATAAACCAATAATTCTTTTTATTTTATCATTAAAATAAATTTATCACTCATATACTTCTCCTACTATAACATAGTATACAATAATAATTTTTAATATTTTCAAAGTCGGCCTAAAAGCACTAGTTTTGAGTTCAAAAAAGCAAAAGTCTAAGTATAATTTATTCTAAATGACAATTTAAACAAATTAACACTGATTTGTGTAAAATAACAATATACAAAAAAAGAATTGTAATTTACATTAAACGCCCGTTCACTATTGTTAATAGCACATTTAAGTTTTACAATTCAAATATTTAGGTTTTAACCAAGGAAATTGCTTGTTTCAGGTAGGCGTCTCTCTAATAGCATAAAATGTTACGAGATAGCCATTAAATATTATAAAAATATTTCTTGAAATTGCGGGACGGAACGAGTTGTTGTTGTTCACATTGTTGTTGTTGACGTTGCCATTGTTGTTCACGTTGAATGCGTTATCGTTGTTGCTGTTGAAGTTGTTAGGCGACAAAGACCAAACAACAAACGCAAGACAAAACACACGATAGTTTAATATAGCATATTCCCTAAACAAAAGTATTATACTTTTATTCCATTATTAAATTTTTTATTATGAGTATTATATCTTTTAAATCTTCATTTGATAAATTTTCAATATTGATATCTTTTAACATATTATATATTTTATCTAATTTGTCTTTGTCATTTAAATCATTTTCGATTAACCTATATTTTATATTTTTTTCTTCAAACATATTAACATATTTTTCTAATGCATTTTTAGGAAAACCACATTTATCACAAAGATTTGAAAATTTAGTTAATTTCATTCCAAACAATTCATTTAATATTATTGCGTCGCTATCAAGTGCTATATAAAAATTTCCACATAGAAATAAATATATTAAATCTTCATTATCTCCTTTTAACTTTTCATATTTTTGATATAATTTACTCATATTTTATAAACTCCACAAATGCATCTAACGATGCATTTGTCTTCCTTTTATTTTTTATCATTTATATATATTCTCGCTTACGCGAATATTGTTTTATCGTATTTTATAATTTATCCAGCGAAAGGGTTTTCGCTGGATGTTTTTTCAGTTTTCAGTTCACGGACGATAAGAATTTATTAATTCTTATCTTATTCTACCCTATTGTGTAGGCATTTGCCTTTGTTCCATTTCCTCCAGTTATTTGAACACTAGATTTCAGAGAAACTGCGGGACGGAACGAGTTGTTGCCGTTCACATTGGGGCTGCTCAAGAGGCCATCGTCGTTCACGTAGAACGCGTAAGCGTAGTTGCTGTCGAAGTAGTTAGGCGACAAAGACCAAAAGAATAAAATGTTTGTTTTTTGATAATCATTTATTAAATAATAATCTGGATTATTAGTATCTACTTTACCACCTGCATATACTATTTCATCTGCTGTTAATGTTCCCACATACATATCAGTATTATCTGCAAACTTACTCATATTTGTTCCATTACATTTTAATGTTGGTTCTTTTGATGTTTTTCCTTTTAAACGAACATATGCGTCGTAATAAAATATTGTACCCTTAATTTGTTTATCTAGTATTTCTTGACTAGTTAATGCTGTTGTATTATCCGTATCAGTTGCATATGCCTTATCATTTAAACACCAATCTCCTACTTTTAATTTATCTAAATAATTTGCAAGTGGTCCAGTTTGGAAATTTTTAAATGCTGTTGCCATTGATTTATCATTATTTGTTCCACCATTTAAATAGTTCATTAAATATTTTATATCTGAATTCTGTGTTCCATCAGAAGCGGTCAATGTATTTGCTGCATGCTCAGTATACCCAAAATTACCAGTTTTTGTTATACCACCAGTTGTAGTTGAAATATTCCAATTACCGTTGCTTGTAGCACAAGTACTATCTTGGTCTTCTAATATTAATTTTATACTTCCGTCTCCTGCTATACGGACTGCTCTCCAACACATTCCTGCAAAATTAACATAGTTATCTTCTACTCCACCTCTATAATAATAACTTGTTCCATAATCATCTGATGTTGTACTTAATTCTTTTTCTGTTGATTTTGTAGTTAATGAACTTGAATTTATTCTTGCATATTTTATAGTTGATGTTATGTCTGAAACATTAGTTGATATTTTATATATACTATATTGATTTTGTGTCTTTGTTACAGTTGGTGTACTTGTACCCCATACTGCATATTTTCCTACTAAACTACTTGCCATTGATGTTGTATATTTACTAGTTGCAACTGTTGGATTTACTAAAGTAAATTTGCCAGTAGTTTCGTTTACAGTATAATCATCTGCATATGAAATATAATAATTTGTTGCACTACTTCTTGATAAAGTAAATATTGTTGGGTCAGTTCCTTTTACATATATAAATGAACTTGATGCTACTGCAGGCTTTGTTTTAGGTGCAGAAACTAACTCAGTTCCATTTATTTTATTTTTAGCATTTTCTATTATATTATATGATAAACTGTTTGTATTAGTCGAATATGGATTTGTCATGCTTGCAATATTTGTTATATTTAATCTTGCTTGTAAAGACTTACCCATATCATTACTTTGGTCTATTCCAGTATCTATGTACCACATTTTAAATGTATATGTATGTACATCTCCCTCTTTTATACTATTTCCAACTAATACTCCACCATTTATTGGAAATATACTTTGTGTACTTACTCCATCACAACTTGTTCCATCTTTCTTCGTACATGTTAATGTATATCTAAAGTCATTACTTTCAAATGTTGTTGTACTTCCGTCACTTGCTTTTGTTACGCTAACATTTTCTATAACCACTACATAATTTGTATCATTACCATTATTAGTGACAGTAAATGTCTTTGCTCCAATTTCATTATCACTTGGTATTAGTGTTAAATCTTTTCCTAATATTTCAGCACTATTATCTCCATAAGTTAATTCAAGATTTGCTGTTGTTACACTTATCGATTTTGTATTAGTATTTCCAGTTATTTTAGTTAAAAAATATGCATATGTTAATCCTAGTAAAATTAACATAACTAAAACTATACCAGATATACTTACAATTATCTTTGCTTTTTTAGACATTTTTCATTACCTCTTTCTCATAATCAAATACTCACTACTGAGTTGTATTTTATATCTATAATAATTTTACAATATTTTTTTTATTTGTACAATAGTATTTTTTCATAATTTTTTGTACTTATAAAATTCCTCTTAGTATTACATAAGAGGGCAGTCCTGTGGAACATGATGATGTATTTCTCTATGACACACTCTTTCTATAGGACATTCATAAACAACAGGACATTCCATACCAGGCATTGACATGTTTCCATTATATATCTCTTGTTTATCAATGCATCTAAAATTATTACACATTTTAATACACTATCCTTTCTAAGATATTTTATGTATCAAAATATATTTTGTACTAGTATAATTTCACTAGGAGTATTATTATACAAAACAAAAACCAATAGCACTGATAATACCATTGGTTCGAGTTTAAGAAAAATTGTAAAGTTAGATCTTCTAACATCTAAATATTATCAGTATTTAGTACAACATCTCATCATTATGAGTTTTCTTTCTCAATTACAATTGCAATACCTAGATTTGATAAGATTTTGTTTATCCTTTACATAAACAAATTTTCTAAACAAACAGTTATCTTAAAATCAACAATAACATTAATAATTAATACCAACCCTATAATCGATTTTAAAAACCAAATACAAATATAAATTTAACGAAAATACAAAAACGACTTTCTATTAAGATCAGTTAAAAAATCAACATTTCTTAATCTAAAACTTACATTATTATCTCTAGGTTAATATCATTATATGATAATAAAATAATTATGTCAACTACTTTTTATAAATTTTCCTAACTTTTTATAATTATATTAAAAATTAAGAAAATAAAAGTATAACAATGGTAAATATGATTGCTACAATAATAAAATATATATTCAATTTTATCCAAAGTTTTATAGTTGTTTTTTCTTCTTAAGATCCAATTATTTTGATCTCTAGTACTAGCAACAAAGAAATCAATATTTTTCTTTGTTGAGTCATCATCTTTTTTCTAACAAATATTTTATATTTTTTTTGTAATTTATAAGACAAACAATCAATAATATTTAAATATAATATAAACACCCAAATAAATATTAAACCAGGCATCTTCATTATATCTCATTTCCGTTATTTATAGTATTAATATTTCTAGTTTTAGTTAATTTTTCATACCATAATAAATTGTTTGTTATAAGTACAAAAAATGTTGCTAATATATAAATTAAATATACTAAAATAATTAATATTCCTAATAAGTTTTGATTCCCTATTAATAATATACTAATTGAAGGTACTAAAAAGAAATATATAAACATTATATTTGTTCTAATTATAATTGGTAATGTTTTATTAATCTCACTAGATAATTTTAAATTTACTATATTTTTACCTATTGTTTTACCTTTAAATATAATTGGTATTAAAACAAATGATATATAATTTATTATAAGATATAGAATTATAAAACTTTTTAAATTATATTCGTAATTAAATAATAAAGTAATTACTAGTATTAAACCTAAAATTAAATTTTTAAAAAATAAATCTATAATGAATCCTACTATTCTTCTTATACCAGTTACTTTATTACTCATAATATGTGAATTGTCATCAATTTTATTTTTACTAGGAAGAATATTTAAAAATGGTTTTATTAAATAATATCCAACTAATCCTCCTAATGTATTAAACATAATATCATCGACATCAAACATTCTATAGTTTCTAGGATAGATATAATATAATCCTGTTAATTGAGTTATTTCAAAAAAACAACTTAGTAAAAATGAATATAATACAGTTTTCTTTAAACTATATTTAAAATAATATCTTAAATACATTCCAAATGGAATTGTAAGAATTATATTAAATATTGGTTGATAAATACTTGGTTGTTTTAATATTCTAATAAAACTTTTAAAACTATTAAAAGAATAGTTGTTATCTTTTATAAAATCAAATATAAAATTAAATGGTTTTAATTGTGCATGAGGTATAGTTAATTTGCTAACATATTCTCTACTTGGTAGAGGTAATATAACTAAGAAGTATGCACATATTAAATATAAAATAAATGAATATATAATAAGTGTTCTTATTTTAGATATTGAACCATATCTATGGTAATTTATTATCATAAATGGAAATGTTATTATTAATGAAATTAATGGAAATAAATAAATTGCACTATATATTGAATTTAAATAAGTTGTCATACTACCACCATGATTAATTATAATATATATTTTAATATATATAAAGTATTAATTCATATAATTTTATAGGGGTATCTATGGATAATGCATTTAAAGGAAATGAAGAATTCGAAAAATTTGTAAGTCAAGATTTTAATGATATAGCCAAATGGTTAAATTCTTTAAATGCTTATGAATTTACTCTTATTGCAACTGGTATTGGTATTATAATTGCAAAAGGATTAACTATAAATCAACAAAATTCTGTAGGCAATTTTTTTGAACAAATAGGCCAAACATTATTAACTATTGGAGCTCAAAATCAAACTGTTAAACATGATAAAAGAAGAAAACCCGGTATAAAGAAATCTATGGATAAATCTTTAAAAGAAGAAGTACAAGAATTAAAGGAAGAAGTTATACAATTAAGGCGTGATGCTTTAAATAATAATAATGTTGAAAAATTATAAAAAACAATCTACTTTTGAGATTGTTAATTTTTATTTAGTTTTTTTGCTTGATCTATTTGTTGTAATCCTAAATTTATAAAATATATTATTACTAACCACGCAATTATACTAACTGCTATTTGTGTGCCACAATATGGTATATTAAGTGGCATATCCCATATACCATGTAAAACAATTGGTATTAAACATATAAGTAAAAATCTTTTATCATTTAAATGTTTTTTATCTATTTTATCAAAGCCTTTTACAAACATTAATGCAGCACCTTCTATTGCAGCCCATGCAACGTGTCCACCAGGAGCTAAGAAACCTCTTATTTTAATAACATATAGCATCGTTTGTAAGCCATTATTTATACCATTTCTTAATATATATCCTGCTGTTTCAAAAGCTGCAAATCCTGCGCCTACTGCGGCACCAATTAACAAACCATTTAATATATATTTACAATTCTTGCTTTTAAATATAAAAAATGCAACTATTGCTGCTTTGGCAACTTCTTCAATGACACCAACCATTAAGGCACCTGAATAAGTTCTTATGTCAGTATTAAATTCTAACGAAAAGAATAATATTGCAACTATTAAGCTTAATGCACCACCCAGTATAAAGTATTTAATTACTTTATAAAATGGTATGTTTCTAAATAAATTTATTTCAAAAAAGAAAATTAATACAACGACAGGCATTGCGAATGCACCCAACATTACTAATCCTGGTAAGAAATTATCATTACCATAATTTATAAATCCAATACGACATGGTATATATGCAATCAAGAAAAATATAAATATTTTAAAATATACCCATGCACTAGCATTTTTAGGATTTATATCTAATACACTTGGCGTTGTTTCTTTGCTACCACAAACAAACACTTCATCTAATTCTTCATCAGTATGTTTCTTAAAAGTATTTTTAAATAAATCTTTGAAAGTTACATAATTTTCTGATTTAGCACCAGTTAATTTATCTAAATTTTCACTTACAATATTAGTAGCAGTCTTTTTTTGTAGTGGATAACCACAATCAGAGCAATTCACATCACTACTTTTTACCTTTTTACCACATTCAGGACAAATACTTACTTCATTTTTAAATCCACAATGAGGACAAGTTTTAGCACTAGATGAAATTGATTCACCACATTCCTTACATTTAATTAAAGCCACTTTAATTACCTCCTTTTAATGTTTCAATAATAACTCTAACAACATTATTCATCGTATCAGTATTAACATTTTCTTCTCTTGAACCAATCATAAATATCTTATTATTTAATTCTATTGCATATCTATTATCAATAACAATGTGTCCGCTTGAATTATATCGATATTGTATTCCATATACATAATAATTACCAATTGTGTTAGATAACATATCAATTGTTATTTCAACATTTCCATATGCTTTTTTTAATTCGTTTGTAAAAGCATTTAAGAAATCTGGTGCTTTCTTGTATGTTGAATCCCAACCTAAAATCACATAAGGAATTAAAGCACCTTCATTATCAATATTACTACCTACATAACTTAGTTTGTTGCTATCTACAAATGTTTTATATGTACTTGGTATTTCGTAAGATACTCCTAAGTTAGTATCATTATAAACTACAAAGCCATTATTTGTCGCTGGTGTAGTTGTACCAGTACCAGTTGATGGATTACTTGTTGGATTATCATTACCAGTAGTTGTATTATTACTCCTGTTATTAAGCATATAAAATCCAACTACTATAATTAATAATCCTATTAATAAATACTTATAATCTATTTTAGTTTTAGATTTATCATTACTTTTATTATTATTCCCATTTATTTCATATCCACATTTAGGACATACATCTGCTTGATCACTTATATTATTTTTACACTCTGGACATTTTATTAATGCCATATATTCACTCTCCACTTCTCTATTAGTATAATATTATAAAAATAAAATATACTATTCCTACTAAAATAAGTATATTATATCAAATAATCTTTTTAAATATAATTTAACAAATAGTCAATGACAATTTGACAATTGCAAATAATTATATTTTCTTGTATGATATATTTATTGATGGGGATGATTATATGAAATTTAATGAATTATTTAATAAATATATTAATTTAATTAATTGTACTTCTAAAGATATATCTAACTTATCTAAGTTATCAGAATCTATTATAAGTAGATATAAAAATGGTACTAGAATACCAAATAATGATACTATAAAAAAATTATCTAAAGCACTTTCTACTCTTTCAAATAATAAATATACAGAATTAGATATTCTAAATGATTTTTATAATGCAACAAATATATCTAATATAGATTTTAATATAGTAGTTAATAATTTAAATATATTAATAAATACATTTAATATTAATGCTAGTACTTTATCTAAATATTTAAATTATGATGCTTCATATTTATCTAGAATAAGAAATAATAATAGAATACCATCTAATAAAGAAGAATTTATTGATTCATTAACAAACTTTATATTAAAAAAATATAATAATGAAAAATATAGTCTCTTATTAAAAGATTTAATTAATAATGAAATAAATTTTAATAATATAAGAATATGGTTATTAACTAATAAAGTTAAGGAAATTAATGAAGTTAGTACTTTTTTAAATAAATTAGATGAATTTGACTTAAATGATTTTATTAAAAGTATTAAATTTGATGAATTAAAAGTTCCATCTATTCCATTTTATAAAGCAAAAACTAAAAGTTATTACGGTATAGAAGAAATGAAAAAAGGTGAATTAGATTTCTTTAAAGCAACTGTATTATCAAAAAGTAAAGAAGATATATTTATGTGCAGTGATATGCCAATGGAAGATATGGCTAAAGATATAGAATTTGGTAAGAAATGGATGTTTGGTATTGCTCTATCTTTAAAAAAAGGATTACATTTAAACATAATACATAATCTAGATAGGCCATTTAATGAAATGATGTTAGGATTAGAAAGTTGGATACCTCTTTATATGACAGGTCAAGTAAGTCCATATTATTTTAAAAATATAAATAACACTATTTATAATCATATAAATTATAAATCAGGTTCTGTCATATTAACTGGAGAATGTATTACTGGAAATCATGACAAAGGAAAATATTATATTTCTACAAACAATAAAGAATTAGAATATTATAAAACAAAATGTGATATATTATTAAAAAAATCAAGTAGTTTAATGGATATATATAGAAAAGAAAATATAGATAAATTTAATATGTTTATGTTAAAAGATAAAGATATTAAATGTGATAGAAAAAGAATATATTCTACTCTACCATTATTTACAATAAAAGATGAATTATTATTAAAGATATTAAAAAGAAATAAAGTAAATAATAATGATATAGATAAAATATTAAAATATAAAAAAGAAGAAGAATTAAATACCATAAATATTTTAAAAACTAATAAGATTAATGATATAATTTATAAAATTAATAAAAAAGATTTTAATAATAAAATATATTTATCATTAGAAAATATATTTTGTGATTTAGAAATTAAATATAATTATGAAGAATATTTAGAACATTATAATAGTACTATTAATTATAATAATAAAAATTATTTAGTTATTAATAATGAATATAAAACATTTAATAATATAAATATAAGTATTTTAAAAGATAAATATGTACATCTAACAAAAAGTGGAGACCCTATAATACATTTTATTATTAGACATAAAAAATTAATGGATGCTATTGATAATTTTAATCCATTAGTAAAGGAATAAGATATGAAGAATAAGAAAAAAAATATTTTATTTATCATAATTATTATAATATTAATTTTAAGTTTTATATTTTCAATATATAAAATAGTTAAATGGAATATTGATAATAGCAAAACTAATAAAATTATAAATAATATAAAAGATGAAGTTGTTGAAACAGAAGATAATGATAATACAGAAATAATAGAACAAAAAGATAATATTGATAAAAGTGACCCATATTTTGATTATATTAAAATGAATATGATAGATGTTAATTTTGATAATTTAAAAAAGATAAATAATGATATTAAGGGCTGGATTAAAGTTAATGGTACTAATGTTAATTATCCTTTCGTTCAAACTAGTAATAATGAATTTTATTTGAATCATTCTTTAGATAAAAAATCTAATGGTGGTGGTTGGTTATTTTTAGATTATAGAAATAATTTATTAAATAATAAAAATACTATTATATATGGACATGGAAGAGTTAATAAAACTATGTTTGGTTCTTTAAAAGATATACTTGATAATGGTTGGTTAGATAATAAAGATAATTTTGTTATAAAAATAAGTACAGAAAACGAATTAACTTTATGGCAAATATTTAGTGTTTATAAAATACCTACTACAAACGATTATTTACAAATTAATTTTGATAGTGATAATGAATATGAAACATTTATAAATAAATTAATTAGTAGAAGTGAATACGATTTTAATACAAGTATAAATACAAGTGATAATATTTTAACACTTTCTACTTGTTATAATAATAGTGATAAGTTAGTAGTTCATGCTAAATTAATAAAACGAGAAATTAAGTAATTAAACTATTTTCTCGTTTTTATTTTGTATATAAAAATCTAATCCTCATTTTCAAATAGACAACTTATTATATTTTTAACTTTTATACCATTATAAGGATATTGCATTATTGGAAAATATTATCAAATATTTATTAAATAATATTGGTAGTCCTATGTCCTTCATTTATATTTCTAAAACCAAGAACAATATTTCTTAATCCACTATCAGAAACATAATATTTTCCTAATGTATATTATATTTTCTTTTTTAACACCATTTTTTAATAAATAGTCTCTAAACATTAAAAGTAATGTTGATTTTCCACTTTTCTTTCTTACTCCTGTTATAACTTTTATGAATTCTGTATCCTTAGCATCTATCATTTTTTTCTAATATTTTTCTCTAATTATCATATTTTCATCGCCATAATAATATTAAAATAAAAAGATTAATTGTAAAGTTTTGCAAACAGGTTTTTTTTATTAATCTTTATTCCTACTAATATTTAATATTATCCCAATACTTACCATACTAACTAGAAGAGATGAACCTCCGTAAGATAGAAATGGTAGTGTTACCCCTGTAACTGGTACTAAACCAACTACAACAGATAAATTTAAAAGTGTTTGAAATATAATCATAAATGATAAACCAAAAGATAAATATTTACCAAATAAATCTTTTGTATTCATGCTTATTTTAATACATCTATAAAATATAAATATAAAGAACGAACTGACTAATAATACTCCAATAAATCCTAACTCTTCACTAATAATAGAAAATATAAAATCAGTTTGAGGTTCAGGAAGATAAAAATGTTTTTGAATACTTTTTCCTATTCCCATACCAAATAAACCTCCAGGACCTATAGCATATAAACTTTGTATTATTTGAAAACCACTACCTAACGGATCTGTCCATGGATTAATAAAAGAAACTATTCTAGCCATTCTATATGGTGCAATTATAATTAATCCTACTATACCTACCAATCCACATACTCCTATTTTAACAAAGAAAGATAACTTAACTTTAGAAATAAATATCATTACAACTAAACACATTGTTATTACCATAGCTGTACCAAAATCTGGTTCTAACATTATAAGAAGAAAGAATACACCAATTACACTTATTATAGGAAAAACGCCTTTTTTAATATCATACATTATATTATAATTATTACTTAAATATTTACTAACAAATATAACTAAACCTATCTTAGCAGCTTCACTAGGTTGTAAACCAAATCCACCTAAACCAAACCAGCTTCTACTACCATTTCTAACTACACCTATTCCTGGAATTAAAACAAGTACTAATAAAATAAAACATATTAAAATGATTAAATTAGATTTTTTTTTATATAAATTATAATCTATTTTTGATGTAATATACATACCAATTATTCCTATAATATAAAATACAAATTGATTAATAAAATATTTATATGGATTATTAAATTTAAATTCAGCCCATATATTACTAGATGAATATATCATAAAACATCCAAATAATGCTAAAATAATTACACTTATAAATAATTTATAATCAAATTTCATAAATTATAATCACCTAATTAATTATATAAAAAAAAGTATGATTTATAACCATACTCCATATATAATACCTAGCATTCCTAACATAAAACCTGCTATCCAAAATAATTTTACTATATCTGTTTCACTCCAACCTAGTTGTTCAAAATGATGATGAAGTGGTGCTTTCTTAAATATTTTCTTATTAAATTTTCTTATCGCTATTATTTGTATTAAACTTGATAATGTTTCAACTACAAATACACCACCTATTATTGCTAAACTTATTTCATGTCTAGTGACAATTGCTACTGTTGCAAGTGCACCTCCTAAAGCTAAGCTACCAGTGTCTCCCATAAACACTTTTGCTGGATGAGTATTAAATACTAAGAATCCCAAAAGTGCTCCTACTAATACAAAACAGAATATAGCAATTTCTTGATAACCACTTATCCAATAAGATCCCCAAGCTATAACGCCATAAGACAAGAAAGCCATAACTGATAATCCACCACATAAACCATCAAGTCCATCAGTAATATTAACAGCATTTGTTGTTCCAACTAGTAAAAATAATATAAATACTCCAAAGAAATATCCCATTTGTAATTTAAAGCCAAATAAACTTATAGTAAGATCAGTTAATCCTCCATTATATTTATAAATAAAATAGAATACGATTGCTATTAGTAATTGAACTATAAATTTTATTTTAATTGATATACCTTCATTATTATGTCTTTTTATTTTTAACATATCATCAACATATCCAAGTAAAGCATACGATATAAATACAAATATTAATATTACTAAGTTATGATTAAATTTTAAACTACCTTTTAAATATAATAATATTATACTTAATATAGTTGGTATAATAAATATTAAACCTCCTATTGTAGGAGTACCTTCTTTTTTTATATGTCTATCATTTATCAACTTACATGTTTGTTGTCCTAACTTTTTTTTTCTTAATATTGGTATTATTATTAAACCAGCAATTAGAGATATTATAAAGCCTAACATGATACCAAGTACTGTTTTTGCTAAAATTAACATATTGCCACCTCTTATTTAATTATACACTAATTATTCTATTTATAAAACAAAATCAGTATAACTTTACTATTATACTGATCAAAGTTTACATTATATTGTTTCAATTTTTATAAAATTAGTATGAGCTTCTATAGGGCTTCCTCCTACTACTACAACTATATCATCTTTTTTTAACTCTAAAATATTTTTTGCTGCTTCTACACCATCTTTAACTATATCATCTGTATCACTATATAAAGGAACAATACTTGTATAAACACCCCATTTTAAAGATAGATTTCTCGCAACTTTTCTATCAGTTGTCGTTGCTATAACAAATGAATTAGGTCTAAGAGATGCTATATCCATTGCTGTTTTTCCAGTTAATGTTGATGCTACTATTGCTTTTACTGGTAAATAATCAGCTGCATCAACAGCACATCTTGCAATAATATTATGTATTTTATTACCTCTTAGTATATATTCATCCATGTCATATCTAGTAATTTTTTCTGCACTTTCACATATTTTAGACATTGTTTTTATTGTTTCTACAGGATAATTACCTATTGTTGTTTCATCACTTGTCATTATTGCATCGCAACCTGCAAGTACAGCATTTGAAACATCTGTAACTTCAGCGTTTGTAGGTCTAATATTTGTTTTCATACTATACATCATTTGTGTAGCCATTATTACACCTTTACTTTTAGCATGAGAAACATCTATTATTTTTTGTTGATATTCTGGTAAATTTTCAAACCCAGTTTCAATTCCTAAATCTCCTCTTGCAACCATAATATAATCTGAAACATCTACGATTTCTTCTAAATTATTAATTGCATATTCTGTTTCAATTTTTGATATTATTGGCATATTAGGTTTACCATATTCTTTACATAAATCTTTTACTGCTAAAACATCTTCTTTGCTATTAACAAATGATATTGCTAAAAAATCTCCATCATTAAGACATGCATACTTAATATCTTCCTTGTCTTTATCTGAAATATATGGAACATCAAGTTTAATTCCTGGCATACATACACCACGTCTACTTTTTATAACTCCACTATTCATTATTTCACAAACTACACCATCATTTGTTATTTCACGAACTATTAATTCATAAAAACCATCATCAAGCAATACAGTAGATCCTATTTTTAAATCTTTTAATATTCCTTTATAGTTTAATGAAATTACTTCATTAGTACCAATAACATCTTCTTCTACAATTTTAATCATATTTCCTTTTATTAATTCTATTTTATCATCTTTAAAATTGCATGTTCTTAAATCTGGTCCTTTAGTATCATATAAAATAGCAATATCACTATTTAACTCTTCTCTAGCTCTTTTTACTAAACTTTCATCTAATTTTCTCTCTTCTATAGTTGCATGAGAAAAGTTTATTCTAGCAACATTCATACCTGCTAAAACTAATCCTTTAAAATTTTCCCAATTTTGTGTAGCAGGACCAATACTACATATTATCTTTGTTTTTTTCATTGTTATACTCCTTTTTTACGAACAGAAATAATTATATTATAATTTTCAATATCTTGTCAAGCTATTTGACTTAATTTATTAGAATTATGATATAAAAAATTACAATAAATTTTATAAGATATTGTAATTATTTATTTTCAACTAATTTTATTCATTTATTTAGTTTTTATTAACTAGAAAGTTTAACTGTATATGGATTTGATTTTGTTCCATCCCCTCCATTTATCAATAAATCAGCCTTTAAATTGATACTAGGTCGGAAATTTTGAGAATAATATGTTGTAACTGATAGTAAATTCAAAGAATAGAATACATACGAACTTGAGTACGGAGTCATAAGCCACCAAGCAGGAGATTTATATAAATAATATGATCTATTATCTTGACCGTATTTATATGCTCCCGCATAGGCAACTTCATCTGCTGAGAGTAATCCTATTGGATATGTTAAATCTCCATTTGTTTTATTCCCATTTAATAATGTTGTTTCATTTACTGTAAACCTTGAATATGTATCTTTTGCATTTTCTGCACATTTGAATGTTGGTTTTGATGTTGTGATACTTGTTGTTCCTGTACTATATTGTAATCTTTCGACTGATGAATAATATGTTTTTTCTGTTCCATAACCTAATGCAGTATTCCCAGAACCTATAGTACTTGATGCTAAAGTTTTATCATTGCAGAATAATGTATCCGCTAAATAATTTACATTATTTGTATCTACTATATTTGTTTTATACCAATTTTCAAGTGTTAATTTTCCATTACTGCTAACTACATTTACATGTGTTGCATCATATGGTGTTGGTGCCCATTTTCCTCCATTTGCAACACATGTTTCTTCTGTTGTATTTGTTGTATCTACTTTTGCTTTTTTATTTGTACTATCATATACTACACATTGATTTACATTTTCTTCAGTTTGTCCTGTCATTCCATACATATATCCAATATAGGCATGATCTTGATATAACTGTAAATCATCTGGTCCATTCACTTTTCCATTAAAAGTAGCTGAATCTGTAGCGACATCTAGTATAAGCCTTACACTACCATCACCATTTATTCTGACTATTCTCCATGTTTTATCTGCAAATGATACATAATTATCTATTACATTTCCTCTAAAATAATAACTTGTTCCATAATCATCTGGTGCATTATTTAATACTCGTTCATTTTCTCCTGATATTGATGTAAATTCTGTCACTTTTGTTCCAAATGTTGTTCTTGTTGTATCACTTTCTTCACTTGCAGTTTTTGCACTATTTATTATTGCACTTGCAAGTGTTCCACTTCCCATTGGTCCAAATGTACTTGGATTTACTAAGTTTGCTTTTGCACTAAATTGTTTATTCATATCTATGCTTTGATCTGTTGCTGTATCTTTATACGTAACGACTAATGTATATACTTGTACTTTATCATCTTCTATGGAATTTGTCACTAGTATTTTACCCATTGTTGGAAATATTTGTTCTTCACTTACTCCATTACATGTTCCACTCGCTGTTCCATTTACTGTGTAATTATTTCCATCTTTTGTAATACTATATCC
>CAKONF010000008.1 GCA_934097015.1 uncultured Bacilli bacterium
TTGCCGGGAATTGGCTCCTTTATTATATCAAAAAGCCGCACCCTAGTGGTGCGGTTCAAATTTCAATTTAGGAAATACTAGTATTTCTAGTATTTTTAAATGTGATTTACTTGTAAATATAAGATATATTTGTTATAATTGTTTTACATTTTGAGCTTTAATTAAATAGAAAGAAGAGATTGTTATGAATAAAATTAAGATATTAAGTTTAGGTGGATTAAATGAAAATGGAAAAAATACTTATGTAATAGAGATTGATAATAAAATTTTCATTATGGATGCTGGATTAAAGTATGCTAATGATAGTATGTTGGGTATAGATTACATTATTCCTGATTATAATTATTTGATTCAAAATAAAAAGAAAATCGTTGGTGTTTTTTTAACTCATGCACATCCAGAAAATATTGGTGGTATTAAAGATTTATGTGAATTAATTCCAGAAATAAAAGTGTATTGTACTAAATATACTAAAAAATATTTGGAATTAGATGGATTTAATCATAAATTATGTGAAGTAGTTCCTTATAAAAAAATTAATTTTAAAGATTTATCTGTATTTCCTATAAGTGTTAGTCATTCAGTACCAGATTCAGTTATGTATGTAATTAATACAAAAGATGGTGCTATAGTTTATACTGGTGATTTTATAATTGATCCTTCTATGCAAGAAAAATATAGTATGGATATTGGTAAAATTGCTTATATTGGTAAACAAGGTGTACTTTGTATGCTAGCAGATTCTGCTTTTTCTGAAAGACCAGGACATACTAGTCCTAATCATAGATTGACAAACTTTTTTAGAGATTCTATTAATAGAAGTGAGGGAAGAGTAATATTTACTGTTCTTCCTATTCATTTATTTACTATAGATGAAATATTTCAAGCTGCTAAAACAACTAGAAGAAAAGTTGTTGTTATGGGTAAAAAATTACAAAGTGTAATAAATATGGCTATTAATGAAGGTTATTTAGATGATTATAAAAATATTATGGGTGATTTAAGTAATATAAATGATAATAATGTTATACTTTTAGTATGTGATGATAAAGAAAAACCATATGTTGCAATAGATAGAATAGTTAACGGATATGATAAATTTATTACATTAAATAAAGAAGATACTATTATATTTGCAGAACCAAGATATGATGAAAATGAAAAAATAGTTGTTAAATTAGAAAATGAAATTGCTATGCTTGGTGCAGATACTATAAGTATTCCAAAAGATAAAGAAATAAGTCAACATGCAAGTCAAGAAGATTTAATGTTGATGATAGATTTATTAAAACCTACATATTATATGCCTGTTGAGGGTGAATATAGATATATGGTTAATAATGCAGAGTTAGCTACTAATTTAGGTGTTGATAGTAAAAATATTATTTTAAAAACTAATGGAGAAGTTGTAAAAATAGAGGATAAGAAATTAATTGAATGTTATGATAAAGTGGAAGTTGGAAATATTTTAATTGATGGAAATACTAATGATGATATAGGAGAACTTGTTATAAAAGATAGAGAAATGTTAAGTGAAAATGGTATTGTGTTAATTAGTGCAACATTAGATAAGAATACTAAAAAAATATTAGTTGGTCCTGAGATGACTACTAGAGGTTTCATATATATTAAAGATAGTAAAGAAATGATTGATAATGTTAAAAAAATCAGTTTAGAAATTATAGAAAATAACATTAATAATAATTATGTTGATTATAACAATATTAAATTAGAAATTAGAGATAAGTTAAGTAAGTATTTTTATAATGAAACAGAATGTAAGCCTATGATAATTGCTGTTATACAAGAAGTTTGAGTGATTAATTTGTGTTAGTCACTTTTTTCTTGCAATATTTTATTATTATTGTATAATTAAATTAGATAAAAATATGAAAGTGAGAGTATTTTGTATGAATAATTTTTGTAAAAAAATAAGTTTATTTTTGATTGTTGCAATATGCTTTACTGTGGGAAGTAATAAGGTTGATGCAATAAGTCATGTTTTAAAGTGTAATGATGATAAAAAAGATTGCAGACAATTATATGTTTATGTATATACTACGACTACACTTTATGATGGTGTTTATTTACAATGCGATAATTTTGATACTAATGAAAGTAAAAAAATTATTTTGGAGGATAGTAATAATGTTTATAGGAATGGTGTTTTATCAAAAACTATTTCTGTAAAACATTTGTCTTTAGGTCAATGGGGTTGTACTTTATATGTAAAGGTGAAGGGTTCTAATAAAGACAATTTTGAAGGAAATGTATATTTTACTAGAAAAACTGATTATTCTAAAAAAAGTAGTAGTAGTTCTGGTTCTAATGGAACTAATGTAGATGTTACAAGTTGTAGAACTGACGGAAAATATAATACTCCATCTTCATGCAATAGTTTTTGTGAAGATGGTTATACAAATTTGTGGGATAGTACTAAAAATGGTGGCAAAGGTTGTTGTGTAAGGACTTATACAAAAGGTAAAGTTTGTAATACTAGTAAGAAAACTGTTGCTGCTAAAAAGACTAATACTAGTAAAACTTCAACTAGTACTACAAAGGTTTCTACATATACTGTATTGTTTGATCAAAATTATGGTTATGGATTAGAATGTAATAGAGGAACTAGTTATTATAAAGATGGAATTTGTTATTCAAATAATAAGAGTGGTACAACACAAGCTTTTCCAATTAGTTCTGCAGATAATAAAATGGTAAGAAGTGGTGAAGGTTATTTAATTGGATGGACTAAAGATGTTTCTGGTAATACTCCTATATGTTCCAAAAAAATTATTAATAAAGGATTAGACACAAGTGAAATAAATGGTGATGTTACTTACTATGCTTGTTATACAGAAAATATAGGTGGTTATAGATTTTTACAAGAGGGCGCTGAAATTGATAAACCTAGTGGGGTTAGTGACTTAAAATGTGGTGATGAGTTTTGGATAGATTATTGTACTAGAACAGAAATTGGTGGAGAAATTTGTTATGGTACTCGTGAGGGTGTACTTAGAAAAATTGATAGAAATTTAATATCAGAATCTGAAGAAGGTGCTAGTTGTTCTAAAACAAATAGTGAAGCCAAATATTATTATGCTTCTACTTCATCTAGTGATTATGCTTGTGGAGAAGCACTTTATGTTAATAGTTGTAATAATGATACTTGTACGTACAATAAAATATTAAAATTTGATGGTAGTGAAGTTTCTGTAGATAATAAAACTGTTTCTAAAAGCAATATTGTTTCTACAAGTGATGAAGCTAAAAAAGCATGTAAATACGTTCAAAATACAACTGTTGATGGAAAAGCATGTAAAATAAGTGATAATCAGAAATATAAAGATAAAAAAGGTTCTGGTAATTATAGTTTCTGCTATGAACAAGGAACAGATGAAAATACTATAAAAGAAAAAATAGCTAACAATTATAAGTGTGCTAAAGGTTATACATTTGATATGAGTAGTACTGTTGCTGTTGAAGAAGAGAGTGATAAGACTTGTATTGATGGAAATTGTTTAATTACTTATGAAGTTAATTGTAGTGGTGGAAATAATATAAAACCTGTTGTTTCAATTATATCTGGAATAGTCCAAGGTGATGGTTATGGTGAAATAACTGTAAAAGCTAGAGCAATTGATGGTAATATAGAAAAATATTATGTTAGTGAAGAATACTTAGCTCCTACAAGTACAAGTGGTGGTTGGAAAAATGTTAGTGGTGATACATTTACAATTAGAAGTACTCCTGGAACAAAGTATATATGGGTTAAAGATTCTAAAGGAAATATAAGTAATGGTGCTAGTGGTTCTGTAATAGATACTGTTAATACTGATACTACTGTTAAAAAATTAGAATTGTATGATGAAAATGGTAAATTACAAACTCCAAGTAAAACTGCTTATGATACAAATAATATTAAATCAAGTAAATATGTTATGATGAGTAATGAACTTAAAGATGATAGTAAAGTTTTAGCAGATGCATTTAATCCTTTTGATACTGAATACAAATTAGAAGTAGCGTCTCCTACTATAAGTGTTTATGCAACATTAACAAGTACTGATAGTAAATATATTGATGGTTATGAACCAAGAACTGTTAATTTAAAATATGGTATGAATACTGTATTAATTAAAATTCAAAATAACGAAGGTAAGGTTAGAACTTATACAATATTAGTTAATAGAGTAGATGATAGAAGTAGTGACAATACTTTAAATGAAATTACTGTTAGTAGTGGTAAGATTAATTTTAATTCAAATACAACTGAATATAAAATAGAAATACCAAAGGAAACTAATAAAGTTGATGTAAAATCAACAATTTCTAGTGATTTATCAAGTTATGTTAGTGGATATGAACCTGGTGAGGTTGATACAAGTTTAGATGTTAGTGTTAAAATAATTAAAGTTATGAGTCAAACTGGTAGTGTAAGAACATATGTACTAACTTTTGTAAAAGAAGGCTCAGATTATATTGAAGATGAAACTTTACAATTAAAAGATTTAGTAATTCCTAATGTTTATATACCTTTTGAAAGTGATGTATCTAATTATAGTTTAAATGTTGATTATCAAACTGATACTATAGATTTAAGATATAATTTAAGAGATGAAAATAGCAGAGTTATAATAAGTTATAAGGGTAAGAGTGATAATGAATATAAGATTGGATCTGATATAGGTTTACCTTTAGAAGTTGGTGAAAATTTTGTAGAAATTAAAGTAATTAATAGTGAAGGATTAGAAACTTATTATAGATTGACTATTATAAGAAAAGAATTTGGTTTAGATATATCTGATGATACTACTTTAAAAGAGTTAAAAGTTTTGGGATATAATATTAAGTTTAATCCTAATAAAAAAGATTATACTGTTAAAATAAAACAAGAAAAAAGTTTAGTAATTACAGCTGTACCTAATAGTAATAGAGCAGAAGTTTTTATTAGAGGTAATGATGAGTTAACTGGATTTAGTACTGTTAGAGTAAAAGTTGTTGCAGAAAATGGTGAATTTGAAACTTATTCAATTGATATTAAAAAAGATGCATTTAATAAAACTATTGAAATAGCATCGATTATTGTAGGTGCTGTAATAATTATTGTAAGTAGTTGCATAATAGTAATAAAGAAAAAAAGTAGAGCTAAAAGAGAATATTTTGAAGAATAAGGAGGTAAAGTGATATGAAGAATAAAATAATGATGTTAATTATGTTAGTTGGATTCTTAATGTTTGGTGTTGATGTATATGCTGCAACGGACAGTCCAAGTGGTACTACAAGTATCACTGAGGAACAAAAAGATGCTAGTTCTATTAACAAATCAACATGGAGTCAGTTAGAAACAAATTATAATAAAGGTATAATTACTGAAACTATTACTGGTACAAAATATGTTTTGATTTATGGAAAATCAATTTGTAGTAATAATAGTTGTACTACAAGTTATGCTAATTCTAGTAGTTATACATTTAAAGATGTTTTGGCTAGAAGTATAAAATGTAGTGGAGGAGAAAAATATATTAAATATCAACAAGCTGGTAGTTCTAAAATTGAAAAAGAAAATAGCAATGCATATTGGAGTGAAGAATACCAAGTTAGTTGTATAAGTTCTAATACTGGTACTTCTGTTGTTGAACTTACTAATAATACTTCTGATGATAATTCATCAAATAGTAGTACTACTAATACAACAACAACTACTGCTTCATCAAATAATAATTACAATTCATCAAGTACAGTAGATAATGAAAAAACTGGTATAAATACATACTTTGTCGTATTAGGTTTAGTAGCAGTGATTTCTTATATATTTATGCTTTGTGTTAAAAAATATAATTTATTTAAAAACATTTGATTTTATAATAAAAATAGTTTATTATATTATTAGATGATATGGTTAAAGAAGATAATCATGTTTATCTTCTTTTATTTGAGGTGGATTATGAAAAATAAAATATTAATATTATTAACTTCTTTGTTTGCTTTTCCTTTATTTGCTAGTGCTTTAAGTTCGAGTAGTCCTGTATATTATGGTGATAATTTAAATACTTGTACTAGTAGCAAATACCAAAGTAATAATATACTAACGAATGGTAGTATATATTTCGGTCATTGTATGGAATATAAATGTAGTACAGATTCTGCTAGCTACTATAATAATAATAGTGTTAGTTGTGGTAATGGAAATAATGATCCTTATAGAAATGTTGTAAAAAATGGTTGTGATAATTTATCATGTAGTAGTAGTGATATAAATAGAGGTGTTGTAAAATATTGTTCTGTTTTAATGTATTATGATTGTGAAAGAAAATCTGATGGTAGTAGTTTTACTACTACAACTAAAACTACTACAAGAAAAACTACTACTAAAAGAGTTAATACTACTACTCAAACTACTACTCAAGCTCCAAAGGAAGTAAATAGTAAACTTTCTTCAATAGAGTTGAGTTCTGGAAGTATTTTATTTAACCCAGAAGTTTTTAGTTATGATATAAATGTTGATAATTCTGTGAGTGAAATTAATGTTAAAGCTGTTCCTCAAGATGAAACTAGTAAAGTGGAAATTAGTGGAAATACTAATTTAATAAATGGTAGTGTTATTAATATTAAAGTTGTTGCTACTGATAACAGTTTTACTGAATATAAAATTAATGTTTCAAAGAAAGAAAATGTTTCATTATCTAATAATTCTAAATTAAAAAGTCTTAATGTTGAAAATTATAAATTAAATTTTAATTCAAAGATTACTGATTACACTTTAATAATTGATAATGGTGTTAATGAATTAAATATTGATTATGAATTAGAAGATGAGAAATCTACTGTTATGATAAGTGGTAATAATAATTTAAAAAGTGGAAGTAAGATTATTATTAAAGTAGTTGCTGAGGATGGTAGTGAAACTAATTATAATATTAATATCAATGTAAAAAAGAAATCTAATTTTATTAAAATATTATTTATAATAGTGTTGATATTATCAGTTATTGCTGGCGGATATTATATTTATAAAAAAATTATGAATGGTAAGTCAGGGGATAAATATGAGTATGAATAAGAAAAAAAATTATTTGGTGTTATTTGTTATTTCTTTATTTCTTTCTAGTACAGTTGTTTTGGCTGATAATACAAGTAATGTTAATTCTACTACAAACACTGGAATAAAGTGTAGTGAATTATCAACTGATGACTGTAAAAAAAGTCAAGAGTGTGAATTAGTTGGCGGAACTTGTACTGATTCTCAAGTTGCTGAAGCACCTTGCGATGATAATAATATAAGAAAAGTTTTAAAAATATTTGGTGCAGTTTTAACTGTTGCAAAATTTTTTGTACCTTTATTAATAATAGGATTTGGCTCATTTGATTTGTATAAATCTGTTATAGATAAAGATGAAAAATCTTTGTCTAAACAGCTTAAGATGATTATAATGCGCGTAATAGCTGGAATGGTAGTATTCTTTTTACCAGATTTAATATATTTTGTATTTAATTCCTTAGATGATAATATTAATAATAATGGATATAAAACTTGCGCTGAATGTGTTTTAAAACCTAGTGCAAATGACCTATGTACTATTAGTGATGCTTCTGAAACATATAGTAGCAATAATACTGCTTCTAATTCAAAGAAGAAAGCAATTACTAAGAGTAATACAAATTATTCTGGTGGTGGTACTGGTGGAGGAAGTAGATAACTTTAGTTGATAAAGAGAAGACAATCTTCTTTTTTTGTTTGTAAAACATCTACATAATGTAGACGTTTATTTAACACACTAAAAATAAGTGTTTGTAAATATTTATATACCGATATTTTATATTGGTATATTTTTTTTAATTTTTTTAAAAAAATTAAAAAAAAAAAAAAGGAAATGCAAATTTTTTCACAATAATATAAGTGTAGGGTATATTTATATACGCTTCTAGAAAGGAGTAAAATTTTAATGAAAAATATTTTATATGATACTTTTTTTAAAAGAATATTTGTTAGTGATGTTGGTATTAAATATATGTGTAAAATTATTAGTGAATTATATAATTTAGATTATAAAGATATGATTAAGAATACTACAGTTATAAATAACGAACATGTTAGAAATAATATAAATATAAATTCTAGTATGAGTGATGTAATATATAAATATAAAAATAAAATATTTATTATAGAAATGAATAATGATTATACAAAAGAAAGTTTATATAAGAATCATTTTTATTTATTTTATAAACACATATTTGATGCAGAACATAAGAATTCTTATAATAGTGACATAGAAACATATTTAATAGATATAGACAATTATGATATATTAGATAAATTAAATGTAAAGGATATAAAAAGAAGTTTTATATATGATTCAAAATTATTAGTTAATAATAGTATGTTTAGTTTGTATCCAAACATACATACAAGTAGAATAAATCTTGACTATTTAAGGAAGAGATATTATAATAAGAATACATTAACAAATATAGAAAGAAATTGTTTAATATTTGTAGAGAATAATATAGAAATATTAAGAAAAGAAATAAAAGAAGAAAATATAGAAGGAGTGATAAGAATGTTTAAAATGGTATATGAAAATGGAGAGATATTTCCAGTGTTTGATGAAGAAAAGTTTCATGAGAATGAAAAGAGAGAAAAGTTTGAACAAGGTTTAGAGCAAGGAATAGAACAAGGACAAGAAACAAAAAAAATTGACATTGCAAGAATACTTAAGAAAAAAAATTTTTCTAATAAAGATATTGTGGAAATAACAAATTTAACAGAAGAACAAGTTATGGATTTATAACTATTCTTTTTTATTTTACATAATTTTTTAAAAACTTTACATTAAAATATTGCAAACTTGATTATATTTGATATAATTTTTATAGATATAATAAGAAAGGATATGATATATATATGAAAGAAGCAAGTGGAGAATTAAGTATGACTGCAGTAGCAGTAGTTGCAATAGCAGCAGTAGGAGTGTTGTTTGCGACAGTTATTTGGCCTAATATAAGTTCTAGTTTAAAACATAGTCAAAGATGTTCAGCAGCATATGGTTGTACTAATTGTGCTAACGGTAAGTGTACTTGTTATTATGAATCGGATGGGACTGATGGTAAAACTGCTGGAACAGATGTTGCGATTACTTGTGATGATCCTAATACAAAAAAATAAAGTGAGGTAATAAAATATGAGAGAGGCAATTGGAGGAACTTGGCTATTTGGGTTGGTAATAACATTTATAGTGTTCTTTGCCTCTTTTTTAGCTATTTCCGTAAATTATAGTAAAGCATTTAATGTAAAAAATAATATAGTTGATATGATTAGTAAGTATGAAGGTAATAATTGTAATGCTAGAATTAAAATTGGTAATTACTTAAATGATGTTGGTTATCTAGTTAGTGGTGATTGTGGAAGTATAGATGGTGTTAATTATGAACCTTATGACTTAAAAGGAAATAAACTTGCATCAGGTAAAAAAGGTTACTATTGTATAGCTAAAACTGATACTGGTAGTAATACTGATATTAGTAAATCATATTATAGGGTTGTAGTATTTTTTAGAGTTGATTTACCTGTTATAGGTAATTTAACTACATTTAGAATAAAAGGTGAAACAGAATCAATATATTATGCTAAGGATCAAAGTACTGTAAGTACTTGTAGTTAGGGGATAAAATATGAATGTTATAGTTAGTAATGAAAGAAGAAATGAACTTAGTACACTTAATATAGATATAATAAAATCTGTAGAAGGTATTTATAGTGTGGAAGAATTAATAGGTATGTTTACTAATTTTTTCTTTAATAAAATGATATTAGATATTACTAGTATAAAAGATTATAATGATTATAGTAATTTAAAAAAATTATTTACTAATATTGATTCTAATAAAGTAATTGTTTATTTAAATGATAGTACTAATAATAAAGAATATATAAGTGATTTGATTACGTTGGGTGTATATAATTTTACTGTTAATTTTAATGGAATAATAGAATTATATAATAGTCCTAAGACTTACAATGATGTTAGTAGTTTACAAATAAGTAAAAATACTTATGATGTTAATAAAGAAATAGATCAAGAATTAGGTATTAATCAAGATAATAAAGAATTTACTTTTGATGATTATATTTTACCTGGAGAATATGATGGTAATAAAAAAATTATTGGAGTTGTAAATCTTACTGAACATGCTGGAGCTACTACATTAGTTGTACAAATGATAAAACAATTAAATATTAAATATAAGGCTATAGGTATAGAGATGAATAAACAAGATTTTATTTTCTTTAATACTCCTAATCTATATTCATGTATGTCAAGAGATGATGTGCTTAGAAAAATTAAGGAGCATCAAGATAGTGATGCTGTTATAGTTGATTTAAATACAGTTTCTTATAAAGAGTTTTGTACTGATGTAATTTATTTGGTAGAACCAGGTATTATTAAAATAACTAAACTGTTAAAAAGAAATGGTAAGATATTTCAAGAACTTAGTGGATCTAAAATAGTTCTTAATAGGACGAATATGGATGAAAGTAATATACAAGAATTTGAAGTTGAAACTAATTGTAAAATATTTAGTGTTGTTTCTAATTTTAGAGATAATTTAGATAGAGTTATTAGTGTTGATAAATTGTTAGTTAAATTAGGATATAATAAGTTAGGTGACAATCTGAAAAAAAAGGGTTTATTTGGTAAATTTCGTTAAAAATATTGACATATTAGAAACAAATATTATAAAATAGTTGTATAGAGAAAGAAGAGGTATGTATGAATATATTAACTTTAGGAGCAGCAAGTTTTAATGTTGCTGAATTTTGTAGAACTATGCAGGATATGTTAAGAGTGGTTGGATGGGTTTTATTAGTATTTAAATTTGCAATTCCATTATTAATAATAGGTTTGGGTGCATTTGATTTTGGTAAAGCTGTAATAGCAGAAAAAGAAGATGAAATAAAAAAACAAACAAAGAGATTAATATATAGAGTAATAGCAGGTATTGCAATATTCCTATTACCAAATATAATAATATTTATATTTAAAGTAGCAGCTCCTGGATATAGTGATAATAAAGGACAATTTGATTTGTGTGAAAAATGTGTTTTAACACCAGGAGATTGTTAGAAAAATTATAAAAACAACTTTACTGTTGTTTTTTATTATGTTATAATTTATCTTGTAAAATAGTAATTTTTTGGGATTGAGGAAATTAGATGAAAAAAGATAAAATCATAAAAATGTTTATGTGTTTATATTTAGCTTTATTTGGTTTTAAAACAATAGTTTTATCAGCAAATGGTAGTAATAGGAGTTGTGAAGATTGGGGTGCTACTAAACAAGATTTACAAAATATATTTAATTTTTTAAAGATTGTTGTACCTTTACTTGTTATTGGCTTGAGTAGTTATGATTTTATAAAAGCTGTTACTGCTAAGGAAGAAAAAGGTGTAAAAAAAGCATTTAATATATTTTTAAAAAGAATGATTTATGCGGTTTTATTCTTTTTCCTACCTGTAATAATTAATCTTATTTTGGATTTTATAGGTGCTAGTGCTTATAATTGTATAGGTTAGGGGTGAAGTCAATGAGTTTGTTAACTTTAGGTGGATTAGGTACTTTTGTTTCTAATACTTGGATGGCAATATGTATTGCTCTAAATTGGATGGTTTATAGTGTTATTGGAATTTTGTATGAAGTATTTAATGCAATTTCAAATATAAATTTATTTAATAAGGAAATTTTTGAAGGATTTACTCAAAGAATGTATGTTGTTATTGGGGTTGCTATGCTATTTATTTTTGCGTATAATCTTATTTTAATGATTATAAATCCTGAAGATAAAAAAAGTACAGGACAAATGAGTAAAGTTGTTAAAGAAACAATAATTTCATTAGTGCTAGTTATTCTTTTGCCAACATTATTTAATTATATGGCTATATTTCAAAAACATATTATTGATTCTAATATAATTTCAAAAATTATTTTGGGTACTACAACAGGAAGTGAAAATACTGCATGCAATTTTGATGAATATAAGTCTCTGGAGGTATCTGGATTAAAATTAGATGTTTTAAAAGCAGAATGTAATGATTTTTATAGTGCACCAGCTTCAGTAAGAGGTGCAAGGATATTAACTCCAACGTTATTAAATGCTTTTTTGTATCCAACTCAATTTGATTTTAATACATGTGAAGAATTTATTAAATCTTGTAATGGTTCTGATTTAAAAAGTTGTAGTTCACAAGGAGTAGAAGATGTATCAGATAGTAAATATAGTAATAAGGAATTATGTGGACAATTTTACTATAATATTAAAATGTCTGAGTATACTGGAAGCGCTAAGTATATATTATATAATTCATATTTTAGTGATGTTTTAAAAGATGATAATGGAAAAATATTAAGTTTTAATTATGTATTAGCTATTATAGGTGGAGTATTAGCAATAATAATGTTTGCTAGTTATACAATTATGATTGGTGTTAGGGTAGCTAAGTTAGGATTTTTAGAAATGATTGCTCCAATACCAGTTATGATGAGAATAATTCCTAAACAAAAAGAAGCTTTGTTTGATAAATGGTTAAAAGAATTGAAAAATACATATTTAGATGTATTTGTTAGATTAATTATTATAAATTTTGCTTTATATTCTGTGACGTTGGTACCTGGGATTTTTGATCAATTGAAATTACAAGGTGAATATAATATTGCAGTTATGTTGCTTGCTAAAGCAGTTGTTATTTTAGGAATATTACAATTTGCTAAAGAAACTCCTGCACTTATTAAAGAATTCTTTGGTGATTCAGGTAGATTTGGTCTTAAGGCTGGATTTGATAAGTGGAAGAGTGCTGCGTCTAAGCCATTAGGACTTGGAGCAGCAGCTATTGGTTCTGGAATATTAGGTGCAAGTAGAAATTTTTATTCAAAAGGTGATTGGAAGGATTTATCAACTAAGGAGAAATTTGGTGCCATTAAAAGTGGAGTTGCTGGACTCGGCAGTGGATTGGTTCGAGGTGCATATGACGGATATAAAAATGGTGTTGCAAAAAGTAAAGATACTATAAATTCTACTGTAGATAAGATTGAAGCTCAAAGAGATAAGCATAAAGCTATACATGATAATGGATATTTTAATACTATCAAACATGGTGTGGGTGAAAAATTATCTGATTTTAAAGATTATATGAAAGGTGATATTGCTTCATCAGAAATGGGTAGTGTTGCTAATAATATAATGTCTTTGATAAGTGGTATGGAAGGTGATTTTTCGAGTGCAAATATAAAAAATATTGAAGCAGGGCGTTCTGAAATAATGAAAAATTTCAATGCCGATAAAGATTTCGATTTTAATGGTAAACATTATCATAAAAACACAAATGGTACTTGGAGTGACGGTACAACTGATATAATGCATGGAGATTTAAGTAAATTGATTGTTGGAACATTCAAAGATAGATTGGCTGAAGCATACGGACAAAATACCGCTAAAGCTGGAATAAGTCAAGGTTTTGATAGAGCTAATGATAGTTTAATGAGAAGTTTGCGAGATTCGTTACCTCAATTAGGTGAAGAATTTACTGATGCTTTGTTTGGTAATGAGTCTTACTTATCAGAAACTTTTAGTGTCACTAACATGGCGCAATTAGAAGCAAAGATGTCTGAATTATTACAAACAAATAATAAAACAAAAGAACAAATAGAAATGGACAGGGCTACTGTATATAAAATTAATGATGAAATAAAATCTGCTGCAAAAGGTATAAAACTTAGTAATGATCAAGCTATAAAAGCGCAAAATGCTGCTAAAGAAAAAAATAGTGGTAAAAAATAGGAGGAATAAAAAGTGGAAAATAATAGTTATTTGATACCAGCTAATTCAAAGAAGTCTATGTTAATATTAGGTTTCTTTAATGTAGTTGATTTGATTATTTTTGGTACTGGAGTTGCTATAACATTTTTGTTTTTAGTACTTCCTTTACCTAAAAATACATTGAAAGAATTACTTTTTGTTATTACACCTGCGTTAATTGGAGCATTTTTAGTTCTTCCTGTTCCTAATCATCATAACATAAGAACATTTATAAAAAATGTTTATATGTATTATTTAAATAGAAGAACATATTTTTGGAGAGGTTGGTGTTTGAATCGTGGCAAAAAATAATACTAGTAAATATACTGAGGATTGGGTTCCAATAAAACTCATTAAAGATGGTATGATTAGACTTGATAATGATTATTATGTTACAGGTATAAAAATTGAACCAAAAAATATATTTATACTTGATTATCAAGAACAAAATAATATTATATTTAATTTAAGGAATTTTTATAATGTTATTGATTATGAATTTTGGTTAGTTGTTTGTGATAGACCTGTTGATATTAATATGTATTTAGCTCAATTACAATTAATGTATGCTAATAATCAAAATCAACAAATTAGAAAATTAATTCAACAAGATATTGATAAGGGTGAAAGTTTTAGAGGATCTACAGTTAATGCTGTTGATACAGAATATTATATTTTGTTTAGAGATAAAAAAGTTGAGGTATTACAAAAAAGAATACATACTTTAATTGGTAATTTAGCTACTTGTGGATTAAATTCTAGACAAGTTAGTGATGATGATTTAAGAGTTATAATTGATAGTTTCTTTAATGGAAATGCTAAAAGTGAGTTTGGGACGGTGATGAGTAGTGTCTAATACATTTAAAAGTGAGATTGCTCCTAAAGGTATAGATTTTAAGTTAAATGATTTTGTTATTAGTGATAAGTATTGTACTATATTAACTATTATTAATTATCCTAAGATAATTGGTCCTGGTTTTTTAAGTAATGTGACAAATTTACCTGGTGTAAAAGTTGTTGTTAAACATATTCCTATAGAGTTTAGTACTATGAGTAAAATGATTAATAAAGAAATTGCAGATTTAAAAGAGAGATATCAACATGAAAATGATAGAACTATGCAAGAATCTATAAGACAAGATTATGAATCTTTGGAAAGTTTTGTTTCTATGTTAGCTGCTACTCAATCTAAAATATTTGATTTTCAAATGCATGTAATGTTAAGTGCTGATTCTAAAGAAGAATTGGAAATGAAAAAAATGCAAACTAGAAATTATTTAGATGCATTAGGTATGAGAGGTATTCCAATGATGTTTGAACAAGAAAAAGTTCTTAAATCTATGATACCAATTTTTCCAAAACAAGATATAGAAGAGAGAGTTGGTATTCCTATACCAAGTCCTACTATTGCCGCAATGTATCCATTTGTGTTTGATAGTATAAAAGATCCAGGTGGTGAATTTACTGCACCAACTCTTTTAGGAGTAGATTTCTCTGGTGGTGTTGTATTATTTAATCAATTCTTATATCAAACTAAAAAAGAATTTAATAGAAATAATGCAAATTTAATTATTTTAGGTACAAGTGGTAGTGGTAAGAGTACAGCTGCTAAATTGATGCTTAGAACTCATATACGTAATGGTTGTCAACTTATTTGTATTGATCCAGAGGGTGAATTAGAAGAGATGACTAAAACTTTTGGTGGAGATTTTATTGACTTAGGTAAAGGTGGTCAATTCGGTATAATTAATCCATTAGAAGTAATAGCTGATGCTGATGAAGATGAGTTGAAGGAAGGTTTAGGATATACTGTTTTAACTCGTACTTTACAATCTTTAAAAGCTTTCTTAAAATATTATAGTCCTAGTGTTGAAGAAGATGTACTTGCTATGTTTAGTGAAGTAGTACAAGATACATATAAAAGATTTAATATAGATTTTAATACTGATTTTAGTAATTTTACTTCTAAAGATTATCCTACATTTGACGATGTATATAGCACTATTAAAGGTAGACTTTTATCTATGCCTGAGGCAACTCGTGAAAAAGATGTAATGGAAAGATTGGAGTTAAAAATTAGACCTTTTGTAAAAGAATTACGTTATTACTTTAATGGTCATACAACAATTAGTAAAGATAGTGATTTTATGGTATTTAATATCAGAGAGTTAATGAATAGTGATGAAAGTATAAGAAATGCTTTGTTCTTTAATATTTTAAAATATGCATGGGGATTATGTTTAGATCCTAGTGTAAATACTGTATTAATGGTTGATGAAGCTCATGTACTTTTAAGTGGTAGAAATGAACTTGGTGCTGAATTCTTAGCTCAAATGCAAAGAAGAAGTAGAAAGTATAATACTGGTACTATAATTATTACACAACAACCTACTGACTTTGCTGCAGAAAATGTTTTAGTACATGGTAAAGCTATATTTGATAATGCTTCTTACTATTTAGTAATGGGTCTTAAGAAACAAGCTGTTGAGGATTTAAGTAAATTAATAGATTTAAATGACAATGAAAAAGAAAGTATTAAAGGATATAGTCAAGGAGAAGCATTGTTTGTATGTGGTTCTAGACGTATGAGAATAAATGTTGTTTTAACGCAAGATGAACTTGATTCATTCGGATCAGGTGGAGGATTATAAAATAGGTGGTGATTGTTATGAAAAGAAATAGTTTTATTAAACTTGGACTTTTATTAGTCTTTCTTTTCATAACTTTTTTTAATAAAAATGTGTTTGCTGCTAATTTTAGATATAGTGAATTTAATGATGCTAAATGGGAGCAGATGTTAAAAGAAAATAAGAATTATTGGACGAGTCAATGTCGTGAAGATGATGATGAGTGTGTAGATCAAGTTTTACAAACTAAAGAGAGATTTTATAAAAGATTATATTCTTTATTAGCTAGAGTTGAAAGTAATGTTGGTTATATTAATGATAATTATATTATTGTGACTGTATTTTACGATTTAAATCCAGATTCTTTTAAGGATCCAGATGAGTATAATAATTATAATCCTTTTAATTTAGATGATGATGTTAATTCACCAACTAAAGATAAGTATATTGGAGAAATAAATGAAGAAGATATGCAAACTGCAAAAGAATACTTTAATGAAGAAAAAGATTCTTTGAAAAAATTAGTTAATTCGTTTATTGGATATGAAGCTAAATGTTATGTTAAAGATGGTGAAGAGGAAAAAAATATAGATAATTATAAAGGTACTTTTTGGGATAGCATTGGATCACCATTTATTAAAACAGAAAATGAAAAGAAATGTGATGAAAAAGCAAAAGCTGAAGGATATGATAATGGTATATTAAGAACTAGTAGGAAAAGAGAGATTAATCCAGATTATTTCTTTGAGTATTTAAAGACAAGTACTTATTTTGATGGAAAATATCATTTACGTTCTTATTTTCAGAGTGTTTTGGATAAGAGCGGATTTAATTCAATGCAAGAATTAGATAATGATAGTGAAGCTTATGAGAAATATAAGGATGACATTATACTTGCTAGAGAAAATATTATTACTGGTATTAAAAGTGTAATTGAATCTTATGGAGAACATTTTAATAATTTAGCTTATGCAAATAATTCATCTTGTTCTTCTTCTTACTGGTGGCCTATTGGTTCAATTAAAACTACTGATTCAAATGGTGTTATGATGGCTACTGGTGATCCTGAATTTATTAATGTTAATAGTAATTTTGGATTAAGAACTCATCCTGTAACTGGTAAGGCTTCTAGCAAACACAATGGAATTGATATAGGTGGAAATAAAGGTGCTACTAATGTTATTTCATCTATGGATGGCGTTGTTTATTCTGTAGTTAATGGTTGTATTGAAGGAGATAAAACTTGTGGTGGTGGTTATGGGAATCACATCATTATAGAGCACTCAAATGGTAATTATACTTTGTATGCTCATTTATATGAGAATAGTATAACTGTAAATCAAGGTGATAAGATTCTTCAAGGACAGGTTATTGCAAAAGTAGGTCATACTGGTAGTTCAACTGGTCCTCATTTACATTTTGAAGTTAGAGTAGGTGGAGCTGATGGAAGTTCTGCACAAGATCCATTAACTTTTGTAAATACGAATGAACCTAGAAAATCTGTTGGAACTTGTGATAGTATTGCAAGTGATGGAGCTTCATGGTTAGCAATTTTAGAGGGCGGTAAAAGAAGTGGTGATAATTACGTTGTTCAAAATGTTGGTGATGGAATGATGACTTTTGGACCTGGTATTACTGTTTCGAATAATAAAGATTTAATTAGTAAACATGGTATTGATCCTAGTACTTTAAGTTATGGAAGTCTAATTCCTGTTTCAGTAGGAAATCTAATTTTTGCTGATGTTTTACAAAAACATTCTGATGCTGTAAAAGCAATTTTATCAAAAAATGGTATTTCACTTAATGAGAATCAAATAACTGCATTAGTTAGTTTAAAATATAATTGTGGTAATATTGATGGATTTATTAATAACTATAATACTTATGGATCCTCAGAACAACTATGTAGCAACTGGTGGAATAAAAAGGCTTTACATGATGCTAATGGAAAATATTATGCTGGTTTAGCAAAGAGAAGGATTGCAGAATGTAATTTATTTGTCAATGGAGTTTATAATAATCCATATAGTTAGGAGTTCTAGTTATGAATAAAAAAGATAATTATGTTTTATTAATTATAATTTGTATAATATTATTTTGTGTTTTAGGATTATTATATTTAGATAAACAGGATTCTAATAATATAGAAGAAAGTAAAACTAAATATAAATTGTTAAATGATTATTCTAGATTTTTTACTGTAAATAATTGTGTTAGTAAATATGTTAGTTTAATTGGTAAAAAAGAAACTCAATATGTTTTAGATATATTAGATGAAGATTATGTAAAAAATAATAAAATTACAAGTGATAATTTATATAATTATGTTGGTGATTATAATGGAATTTATTCTTTTTCATCTTTAAAAATATATTATGAGGATAAAAATGATAATTATATTACTTATTATGTTTATGGTAATCTTATTCAAGATAGTATAGATAGTGAAGATATAAATAAAGAAAAAAAATATTATGTCGTTAATTTTGATTTAAAGAATAATTTGTTTAATATAAGGCCTTATGATGAAAATGGTTTTAAGGAGATAGAAAATAATGAATGAATTAAAGAAGAATAAAAAGACAATATTTATTTGCTTTTGTTTAATAATATTTATTTTGATATGTTATTTTGGATACTATTATTTGTTTAGTAATAAAGATAATAGTGTTGATGAAATAGAGATAAAAAAACATTATGATATTAATGAAATAAATTATAAGTATGTTTTAGAAAATGATGTAGTTAAAATATATTATAATGAGTTTAGAAATAATATGTTATTTGATAGAAATGAAGCTTATAATTTACTTAATGAAGATTATAGAAATGAGAGATTTGGTAGTTTAGAAGAGTTTAATAATTATTTGGATGGTTTTGTTAGTGAAGCTTTATATTCAAATAGTGTTGATAAATATAGTGTTAATTATGTTAATGGAAAGAAAGTATTTAATATTATTGATGATAGTGGAAATCAATATATCATTAAAGAAAATAGTATAATGAATTATGAAGTATATTTAGATGAATATACAGTTATTATTAATTAGTTTGGTGGTGAATTATGGAAAAGTATAAAGCAGCAAATAAAGAAAATGTTGATACTAATAAAGATACTAAAAAAGATATAACTGAAAAGGCAGTTAATAAAGTTGGTGAGGCTGCTTTAAACTATGTACCTGGTGGGAAAGCTATTAAAACTTTAAAAAATGTTCCTGGTTTAGGAAATGGAGTTAATAAAGTTTGGGATAATGCTGTAAAAAAAGTTTCAAATAATATTAATAATATTCCAACCATAAATAATTTAAATAATAATTCAGGAGTAAAAAATCAAAATAATAGTAAGATAAATAATAGTATTAATAAGGCTACTAATTTATTTGCTAAAAGTAGTGATAAATTAAAATCTAGTGGTATTCTTGATGGTGATTTATTTAAAATGATACCTAAACCATTAAAAATAAAAATAATTATTTGTAGTTCTGTTATATTTTTGATAATGCTGATAGTTTTTGCTGTATTTGCACAGGATGATATATATAATTTGAATTTTACTAATGGTACTGAAAATAGTGGTGTTAGTAAATTAAGTTTAGAAGAGATTAAATCTAGAATTAAAGAAATTAGTATTACAGATTTTGAAAATATTACTGATAATTATCCATATTATGTTATTAATAATATATCTGATGTTAATATAGATAATGATATTGAATTGATTAAAAGGGTTGTTTCAGAAAAGAATATAAGTACTTATTTTATTATTAAAACTGGAAATGAAGAAATTGATAGCAAATTAGAAGAAAATTTTAGTGGTAAACTTGTTAGTAATTCTGAAGAAGCTGCTAATGCTTTATATGAAAATCAAGGATCAGGTGGACTTCGATCTGGAAATCCTGAAAATGATTTAATAGTTGTTGCTAATTGGTTTATTAATAATGTTGATAGTTATGGGACTAGTTTTGTTAATAATCCATATCCTAATGGTAAATCTAGAAAGGATTGTTCTGGGTTTGCTGCTACTTATATGTCATACGTTTCTGACTGTGATTTAGAAAATCCTGGAACTTTAGTTATGTTAAATATAGGTGGTTCATGGATTCAAAAAGCTCAAAGTTGTGGTTGGAAACCTTATAATAGTAGTGATTTATCAGCTTTACAACCTGGTGATGTTTTAGTTGGTACTACTCATACTGAAGTTTATGTTGATGAAAGCCATACATTCGGATGGGGAGCTAAAAGGACTGAATATCCACTTAATAGAGTTGTTTCTAAACAAAATGATGGAACTTTTAAAGATAATATTACTTCTTATACAATGGTTTATAGATATGAAGGAAAAAGTTAGATAAATCAAATAAATAGTATAGAAAAAATATACTATTTGTTTTATAATAGAATTATTGAAGGGATGAAGTTATGAAATTTAATGTTAGTTCTAAAGATCTTACAATTTTTATAATATTTTGTATATTTTTGTTATTACTATGTAGTCTATCTGTTAGTAATGCACTAAGTTTAATTAATGATGGAGAGTTTTTAGGATTAAATCCTTTTTTGGGATTTTCTTCTAAATATATTTTAGCTACTTTGTTATTATTTTTTATAGTTTTGATAGCTATATTTGCTAGTGTTTCTAGTTATATATTTGATAGAGAAAAAGGACATGGTATTGGTTTACATATTGGTGAAAAAGATGAAAAAGGTTATGCTAGATGGTCTAAGGAAAAGGAAATAAAAAATGCACCTAAAGTAGTAAAAGTTCCAATAGCTAATCCTGATAGTGAAGCTGCTGGTACAGTTTTAGTTAACGATGGTAAAGACATGTGGGTAGATAATGGAGAAAACCATACTTTAGTAATAGGTGCTACTGGTAGTGGTAAAACTACGAGTGTTGTTGATCCATTAGTATATAGTCTTGCAAAAGCAAAAGAGAGTATGGTAATTACTGACCCTAAGGGTGAAATTTATAAAAATCATTCTAATTTATTAAGAGCTAGAGGATATGATATTATTGTTTTAAACTTTCGTGATCCTCAAAAAGGAAATTGTTGGAATCCATTAACTTTGCCTTATCAACTATATAAGGCTGGTAATACTGATAAAGCGACTGAATTAGTAGATGATGTTGCACTTAATATTTTAAAAGATAAAAAAGCTCAAGATCCATTTTGGGAAAATAGTGCAGCGGATTATTTTTCAGGAGTAGCTTTGGGACTTTTTGAAGATGCTAAAGAAGATGAAATTAATTTAAATTCAATAAGTTATGTGACAACTGTTGGTGAAGAAAAATGTCCACCATCAAATTATATTAAAGAGTATTTTAATATGAAAGGTGAGTCAAGTACACCATATGTTTTTGCTAGTAATACAATTAATTCTCCTACTGAAACAAAGGGAGGTATTTTATCAGTATTTAGACAGAAAATTAGACTTTTTGCTTCGCGTGAACAGTTATCTGAGATGTTATCAAGAAGTGATTTTAATATGCGTGATATAGGTAAAAAACCAACTGCTGTATTTATGGTAATTCATGATGAAAAAACTACTTATCATGCACTTGCTACAATATTTATTAAACAATGTTATGAAACTTTAATAGACGTAGCACAAGAGTGTGGAGGTAAACTTCCTGTTAGAACTAACTTTATTTTGGATGAATTTGCTAATATGCCTCCATTAAAAGACGTTACGACAATGGTTACTGCTGCAAGAAGTCGTGCGATAAGATTTACATTTATAATTCAAAATTTTGCTCAATTAAATGATGTTTATGGAAAAGAAGACGCAGAAACTATACGGAGCAACTGTGGTAATTTAATTTATTTATTAACAACAGAACTTGCTGCCCTTGAAGAAATAAGTAAGTTATGTGGTGAAAAGAAGAGTAAAGAAAAAGATAAAACTGCTTCTACACCTTTGGTTACAGTGAGTGATTTACAAAAAATGAAAATGAATGAAGCAATTATAATGCGTTCTAGATTAAATCCTTTTAAAACTAAATTAAAACCAAGTTATGAGATAAATTGGGGAGATAAATATCCTAAAGCTGATTTTGAAAGTAGACCTATGGGTCAAATAGGAATATTTGATTTAAAAGATTTTGTTAATAAAAGAAGAAAAGATAAAGTTATGAATAATATGCCTAGTTCAAATCCTTTTGGTGGAAGTAGTCCTAATCCATTTGTAAATGATTTTAATCCATTTATGTCAGGTATGCAAACTGGTAATTCTAATAACTCTCCTTTACCTAATCCTTTTCAAGAGGGTGGAGAAGTTGATGTAGATGAACTTCTTAAGAAAATTGATGCAAAAATTGCAGAGTTAGAAGAAGAAGAGAGATTGGAAAAAGAAAAGAATAATAAAGATACTACTAACATTAAAGATGTTGAAAAGAAAGATATGGATAAAGTTCTTGAAGAATTTAAATTTGATTTAAATGATAGTTTAAATCAAGATAGTAAAAATCAAAATAATGATATGGAAGAAACTTTATTATTTGATGGAAATAATTCTAACAATCCGAAAACATTTAATGATATTTTAATTGAAAATGCAAATGTTGATAAAGAAGAAAAGAAAGAAGTTCTTAGTAATACTATAAATAATAATACAAATATTAGTACTGATAAAGATATTACAGACGATCAATATTTTGATGATTTTTTCCAAGATGAATAATAAAAGAGACTAAAGTATTTCATCAAAGCCTTTAGTCTCTTTTTCTATGTAAATAGGTCTATTTTTTGTTTCTAAATAAGTTTTACCTAAATAACTACCCATTATGCCTATGAATAACATTTGTAGACCTCCAATAAATAACATTACAACTATTAAAGATGCATAACCTGGAGTATCTTTACCTAATAATAGTGTTTTAAATATAATTATTAGTAGATATATAAATGAAAAACTAGAAATTATTGTACCTAATATAGCAGATACTTGGAGTGGTTTTATAGAATAATTAGTTATTCCTGTAAATGCATATTTTATTTGTGATTTTGCATTAAATTTAGTTTTACCACTATATCTTTTTTCAACATTATAATACATATATTCTGTTTTAAATCCTATCCATGAAAATATACCTTTTGTAAATCTATTTTTTTCTGGTAGTGATAATATTGCTTTTTTAACTATTTCATTAAACATTCTAAAATCACTTGCACCATCAACTAATTTTATGTCTGATAATCTATTGATTAATTTATAAAATATATTTTTTGATATTCTATTAAATAAACTTTCTTTATCTCTATTTTTCATTACCATAGCAATTTGATCTACATCTTCATTTTTTTTGAGATAATTTAACATACTTATAATATATTTTGGATTTTGTTGTAAGTCAGCATCTATTATACAAGTATATTTACCACTAGAATGTTTTATTCCAGCATATATTGCAGATTCCTTACCAAAGTTGTTGCTAAAAGATATATATTTTATTCTTTCATCATTTAAACTTTTTATTTTTTCTAATGTTTTATCCGTAGAACCATCATTAATATAAATTAATTCATAATCAATATCTTTTAAAGTATTAATTAATCTTTTATTTAATTCTAATATATTACCTTCTTCGTTGTATGCTGGTATTATAACTGTTAATAACATTTTAATCACTTCCTAAATAAATTATAACATAATAACAAATTATTTACTTTTTTTTTCTAATATAATATGCTAAAATTATTATTGTAGAGGAAGTGCTAATATGAAGGATACTTATATTTTATTTGGTATAACATATGGTGTTATTGCAATTAGTTTAATAATTGCAATGATTGTAATAGTTAGAAAACATATGAAAAATAAATTTAATAATGCTCTAAAGATGTTAGAAAGAGATAAGAATTTAATTATAAGTGCTTCTATATTAAGTGAATTAAATAAAGTAGAATCTTTAATAAATAATAAAGAATTAGAATCTAAATATAATGTTTGGAAAGATAAATTTAAAAATATAAAAGATAAAGATGTACCTAAAATAACAGATGAATTAATTAATGTTGAAGAATTAATTCGTTCTAGAAAATATAGGAAAATTGAAGAACAGTTAGCTAAGATAGAATTAGATATATATTTTGTTAAAAGTAAATCTAAATTTTTATTAGATGAGATAAAAGAAATAACTACTAGTGAAGAAAAGAATAGAGAGATTGTCACTAATTTAAAGGCAACTTATAGAGAAATATTTGTTAAATATAATAATAATAAAGAAGATTATGAAATAATAGCTAGTCCTATTGAATTACAATTTGAAAATGTAGATAAACTATTTAATGCTTTTGAAGTAAGTATGGAAAATAATGCTTATACAGAAGTTGGTAAGATAGTTAAAGCATTAGATGATACGATAGGTAATTTAGGGGTTGTTATAGAAGAAGCTCCTAGTATAATACTTATGGGTAAAGTTTTAATACCTAAAAAGATGAAAGATACTTATTCTATTTATGAAAAAATGGTAAAAGATGGATATAATTTAGATTATTTAAAAATAGATTATAATAAAGAAGAATCTGAAAAAAAGATTGCAGATATATTTGATAGATTAAATGTATTAAATTTAGTTGATTCTATATTTGAACTTAAAACTATATTAGATTACTATGATAATTTGTATAATAGTTTTGAAAGAGAAAAAGTTAGTAAAAAGATGTTTTTAGAATATACTAGAACCATTGGTATAAGATGTAAAAAGATATTAAATATTATTTTTAATATTAATAAGAAAATAGATGATATAAAATATAGTTATGATTTGACTGATGATGAAGTTAAGATAATTGATGAGATATCTTTATCTGGTAAAAGTATAAAGAGTGAGTATGAAGCAATTATAGAAGATTATAGAAATAAATTATTTGCTTTTAGTAAACTTGCTAAACAAATGGAACTTTTAAATTTAAAATTGTCTAAGACAGAAGATAAATTAGATTATACTTTAAAAAGTTTAGGTAGTTTAAAGGAAGATGAATTAAGAGCTAGAGAACAATTAGAAGAAATTAAAACAATATTATCTAATGCTAAGGAAAAGATTGTTTCGTATAAATTACCTGTTATTCCAAAATGTTATTATATAGAATTAGAAGAGGCAACGCTTGCTATTAGAGAAATGATAAAAGAATTAGATGCTAAACCTATCAATATAAAAACATTAAATATAAGAGTTGATACAGCAAGGGATTTGGTATTAAAACTATATAATACTAGCAACGAAACAATAAAAACTGCTTGGATGGCTGAAAATGCTATAGTTTATGGTAATAGATATAGATATGGTAATAAAGAAATTAATGATGGATTAGAGAAAGCAAGTATTGCATTTATGAAAGGGAATTTTAAATTATCTTTAGAAAATTCTATAAAAGCAATAAATGTTGTTGAACCTGGTATACATAAAAGATTATTAGAAGCTTATAAAAAATAATCTTTTTTTGATTATAAATTATTAAAATGTGATAAAATAATAATTAAGGAGTAGTGTATGAGTAATATTGGATATAAGTTAAGATGTTTAAAAAATATTAATTATGATAAGATGTTTAGTGTTGTAAATAATATTCATGATAAAACTAATAAAAGTAAATTTTATTTGTTGATGGATATGATTAATTGTTCTAATAAATATGGTACTGGATATTATGATTATCAAGAGTTTGAGTTTTATAATTTAAATAAAGAAGAAAGAAAAACATATCTTACAAGAGTTAAGAATAATGCTATTGTTAAAATGTTTAATGATAGAGATAAATTTTATTTATTTGATAATAAGTATGAATTTAATAAATTATTTGATAAGTATTTGAAAAGAGATTGGATGTTTTTAAATGATAATTATGATGATTTTGTTAAATTTTGTGAGGACAAGAATGAAATAATTGTTAAACCTGTTGATGGTTGTGGTGGTGTTGGAGTAGAATTAATTAAAGTTGATAAAGATAAATTAAATAAGATTTATAATAAATTAGTTAAGAATAAACAATTGATTGTTGAAGAAAAAATAGTTCAACATAAAGATATGGCAAAATTGAATGATAGTAGTGTTAATACATTAAGAATTGTTACATATTATGATGGTGTAGATACTCATATATTAAATGTTGTTTTGAAAATTGGTAATGGTGGAATTACAGATAATTTTTCTTCTGGAAGTATGTATACTTTTATAGAAAATGGTGAGATTATAGTACCTGCTATAGATAGAGATGATAATATTTTTAAAGTTCATCCTATAAGTCATATTAATTTAATTGGATATAAAGTTCCTAATTTTGATAAATGTATTAATATCGTATGTGAATGTGCTAAGATAGTTCCTGATGTTAAATATGTAGGATGGGATGTTGCTATTACTAAAAATGGTGTTAGTTTAATTGAAGGAAATTGTTATCCTGGTATATATCAAATTAAACCTAGTTTTGTTAGTAAAAAGTGTGGACTTGTCCCAATATATGAAGATGCTATGAAAATAAGAATTGACAAAATATAGAGATTATTTTATAATTGATTTTGTAAAGCAAATGAAGAAGACGTTTTATAAAGAAATATTATAGAGAATTTGTGGTTGGTGGAAACAAAGAATAGAGTATTTATAAATGAATCACTTTGGATGTGTTTTTCTGATAAGGAAAGAACGTTGATCGCGTTAAGATTAATAAGATGATTTTAAATTCATGAAATAAGGTGGTACCACGAGTAATTTCGTCCTTATGTTTGTGAATTTTTTTTATGGAGGGAATGTATGGAAAAATTTAGAGAGTTAGATAAAAGACAAGTACATGAAGTAGAAACAGATATTTTAAATACTTGGAAGAAAGAAGATATATTAAATAAAACAATTGAAAATAGAAAAAATAATTCTAATTGGGTATTTTATGATGGGCCAGCAACTGCTAATGGTATGCCAGGACTTCATCATATGGTTGCAAAATTTTTAAAAGATTCATTTTGTAAATATCAAACTATGAAAGGACATAAAGTACTTAGAAAAGTTGGATGGGATACTCATGGATTACCGGTAGAAGTTAATGTTGAGAAAAAGTTAGGATTTACTGGTAAAAATGATATTGAAAAATATGGTATAGAAAAATTTAATAAATTATGTAAAGAAACTGTTTGGGATAATGAAAATGCTTTTAGAAGACTAACAGAAGAAATGGGACAATTTATTGATTTAGATAATAGATATATTACTTATGATAATAATTATATTGAAACAGAATGGTGGATATTAAAAAAATTCTTTGATGAAGGATTATTTTATGAAGGTGTTAAGATTATGCCTTGGTGTCCTAGATGTGGTACAGGACTTGCAAGTCATGAAGTTGCTCAAGGATATAAAGAAGTAGATGCAAATACTGTTATAGTACCTTTTAAATTAAAAGATAAAGATGAATATTTTTTAGTATGGACAACAACTCCTTGGACTTTAATTTCTAATGTTGCATTATGTGTTAATCCTAATGAAAATTATATTTTAGTAGAATCTATGGGTTATAAATTTATAGTAGCAGAGGCTTTAGCAAATAATGTATTAGGTGATGATTATAAAGTTATTAAAACATTTAAGGGTAGTGAATTAGAATATACAGAATATGAACAATTAATTCCTAGTGATATAGAAATAAATGGTAAAGGTTTCTTTGTGACATGTGATACATATGTTACTATGACTGATGGTACTGGAATAGTTCATATTGCTCCTGCATTTGGTGAAGATGATGCTAAAGTTGGTAAAAAATATAAATTACCTTATGTAAATCCAGTTGGAGAAGATGCTAGATATACTGAAGGATTATGGAAAGGTATGAATATCTTTGAAGCTGATTTAGAAGTAATAAAATGGTTAAAAGCAAATGATAAATTATTTAAAAAACAAAAGATTAAACATGATTATCCGCATTGTTGGAGATGTGATTCTCCTCTTGTATATTATTCAAGACCTAGCTACTACTTAGAAGTGACAAAAATTAAAGATAAAATTATTGAACAAAATAAAACAGTTAATTGGTACCCATCTTATGTTGGAGAAAAAAGATTTGGTAATTGGTTAGAAAATATGAATGACTGGGCTATATCAAGAAATAGATATTGGGGTACGCCACTTCCTTTATGGAAATGTTCTTGCGGTCATATGGAAATGATTGGTTCTCGTAAAGAATTGAGTGAAAAGGCAATTGAAGATGTAAATCCTGATACAATTGATTTACATAGACCATACGTTGATGATATACATATTAAATGTCCAGAATGTGGTGAGGTAATGAACCGTGATAAATCTGTTATAGATTGTTGGTTTGATAGTGGTTCTATGCCATTTAGTCAATATCATTACCCATTTGAAAATAAAGAATTATGGGAAAGTCAATATCCAGCAGATTTTATTGCAGAAGGAATTGACCAGACTAGAGGATGGTTCTATTCACTTTTAGTAATTGGAACATTTGTTACAGGTAAAAGTCCATATAAAAATGTATTAGTAAATGAATTATTGTTAGATAAATATGGTCATAAAATGCATAAGAGCAAAGGAAATGCTGTTGAGCCATTTAGCATAATGGAAAAATATGGTGCAGATACAGTTAGATGGTATTTAGCATACGTTAGCCCAACGTGGACACCTTTAAAATTTGATGAAGAAGGTTTAAAAGAAGTACACTCTAAATTCTTTAATCCATTAAAAAATACATACTCATTCTTCCAAATGTATGCAAATATTGATAACATAAATATAAAAGAATGTAATGTAGAAATTGAAAATAGGGAAGAAATAGATAAATGGATAATATCTAAATTTAATAAACTAGTGCTTGATTGTACAGAATCTTATAATAAGTATGACTTAAATGATGTTGTTAAAAGAATAACAAATTTTGTTTCAGATGATTTATCTAATTGGTATATCAGACGTAATAGAAATAGATTCTGGGCAAGTGATTTAGATAATAGCAAAAAGAGTGTTTATATAACAACTTATGAAATATTAACTGGAATATGTAAATTATGTGCTCCAATAATTCCTTATACTACAGAAGAAATATATAAAGATTTAACTAATGAAGAGTCTGTTCATTTATGTGATTTTCCTAAATATGATGAAAATTTAATAAATGAAGAAATAGAAGTTAAAATGGATTTAGTTAGAGATTTAATTTCTACTGGTAGATATGTTAGAGAAGAAACAAAAATAAAAGTAAGACAACCTATTAGTGAATGTTTAATAGATGGTAAATATGAGTCTATTTTAGGAGATTTAGTAAATTTAATAAAAGAAGAATTAAATGTAAAAGAAGTTGTGTTTGTTAGTGATTTAACAAAATATATGAACTTTACAATTAAACCTAATTTTAAAGTATGTGGTGCTATGTTTGGATCTAAAATGAAAGATTATCAAACAGTACTAAATGATTTAAATAAGGATGATATTGATTTACTTTTAAAAGAAGAAACAATTACAATAGATTTTGATGGTGGAAGACTTGATATAACTCCTGATATGGTTGATGTTAGAATAGAAGCAAAAGAAGGATTTAATGTAGGTATGGTAAATAATAAATTTATTATACTTAATACTAATTTAACTCGTGAATTATTATTAGAAGGATTAGCAAGAGAAGCTGTTAGTAAAATACAAAATTTAAGAAAAACAACTGGATTAGAAATAAGTGATAGAATTAAATTATATTATAATGGTGATGATGAAGTAAAAGAAACATTTAATATGTTTAAAAAATATATTATGGATGAAACATTATCTATTCTTTTTGAAGAAACTAATGATGATTTAGATATGATTGATATTAATGGACATGAAGTAGGAATTAAGATAGAAAAGGCTTAGTTCCTTTTTTTTATTGTAAAATATTGTAAAAAAATATTAAAAAATAATTAATAATAGATATGTTATGATAGAATAGATTCTAAAGGATGGTGTTAATATGATAATAAATAATAAAAATTATGAGATTGATAGGAATACAGCAAAGGTTACAGAATTAGATAAAATGTATTGTGAAACATTAAAGAAGATAATAAATGAAGGAGAGTTATGTCCTAATAGAACAGGGATAGAAACTTTATCTATTCCAAATGTATATTTTAAATTAGATGTAGATAAAGAATTTCCTATATTAGAAACTAAAAAAGTTGCTATAAAAAATACTATATCTGAATTGTTGTGGATATATCAAGCACAAACTAATGATGTTAAATGGCTTCATGATAGAAATAATCATATTTGGGACGAATGGGTTGTAGATAATGATGGAATATATAGAATTTATGATCCTTTTAAAGAATATAATGATGGTAGTGTTGTTGAAGTTAAAGATATTTATGGTAATGATATGGATAAAACTGAAATTGGTAAAAAGTTATATGCTGAAAGTTTAAAAGATGATAAAACTATAAAGAATGCTATATATTTTGGTAAAGAATATGCTGGAACTATTGGTATTGCTTATGGAGATATAATAAAAAAGACTGGAGATTTTGATAGAGTATTAAGTGATTTAAAAAATAATCCTAGAAGTAGAAGAATGGTTATATCTTTAAGACAATCAGATTATTTAAAAAAAGGAGTTTTAGAACCTTGTGTTTGGACTAGTACTTATAAACTTCATAAAGGTAAATTAAATAGTAATGTTAGTATAAGAAGTAACGATATGCCTCTTGGAAATCCATTTAACGTTACACAATATAGTATATTACTAAGTATATTAGCAAAATTAAATGATTTTGGAGTAGGTGAAATAGTATTTAATATAACAGATTGTCATATATACGTAAATCAATTAGATGGTATTAATTTACAACTATCTAGATATGATAGATTATTAAAATGGGAGAATTATATAAAATATCATAATGATAATGATATAGAAGCTAGCTATAAAGAACTTTTAAATAGAAAAGAATATATAGATAATAAAATGAAAACATGTCCTTATTTGAAAGATGATTATGAGTATATTATAAATGAGATAAAAGAAGAAATAATATGTTTAGAACATTTAATAACTAGAGAAAATCCAGTTCTTTATATAGCAGATAAGAAAGATTTCTATGAATTTGATAATAAAGAATTTAATGAAGATATTAAAGTATTAAAATATAGTAGTTTACCATATATAAAAATGAAAGCGGCACAATAATGAATAATTTAGTATTAATAGGTGCTATTGGTAAAAATAATGAATTAGGTAAGGATAATAAATTAATATGGTATATACCAAATGATTTAAAATTTTTTAAAGAGAATACTATAAATCATACTATAGTAATGGGGTATAATACATTTTTATCTTTACCTAAACTTTTAGAAAAGAGAAAACATATTGTATTAACTCATAAAAATGTAGATTTACCTAAAGAAGTAATTGTATATGATAATATTAATTCTGTTTTAGATTATGCAAAAGGTAATGAAGAAGAAATATTTATAATTGGTGGTGCTAGTATTTATAAACAGTTTATAGATTATAGCAACAAGATGATATTAACAGAGATAGATAGTACTGATGAGTATGCTGATGCATATTTTCCTAAGTTTAATAAAGATGAATGGTATAGAAAAATAATTAAAGAAGATAATTATAAAGCACTTAAATATAGACATGTAATATATAGAAGAAAATAGATTTATTAGCAAAAAAATTATGTCGACATACTTTGACATAATTTTTTTTTATATTTATATATATAATCAGTGCTTTTATGTTTGTTAGTACTTACCTAATCATTAAAAATGAGAGGGGGATGTATAGAAGAAAAGAATATTTTATTATATTAAAGAAATATTTAAAAGTATACTTCTAATATATGTTTTGAAAATAATCTATTTTCTCCTACAAAAAGGAGTTTAGATTAACTCATTATTTATGCTAGGCTACCAGTAATGCTTTGATTAATATCATATTTTTAATTTTAATATCATGGTATTGATGTGTCAATAATAAAATTTGTAGAAATTTATCAAAAAAACATTTACAACAATCATCAATTTTGATATATTATATTTAAGGTAGAAATACCTATCAAATAAATTTTCTATTCATAAAAAAGATGTAATTAAAGACTTTATACTTCTCTCCCGACCTCGAAATTTTGTTCGGGGGGGGGGGTATAAATAGAAGTAGAAATAAAGTCTTTTTTGTGTGAAAAAATGACAAATTATTTTATATCAATAGTATATAATTAGTACTATAAGCCTATGGTAAATTATATTGAAAAAATTGTATAATATATTTGTTAAGATATGAAAGGATGAGTGAAGCAAAATATGAGTAGAAATCAACGTATAATAATAAGTATAACAGGAATAGTTTTGGTAATGTTAATATTGATAGGTTTAACTTACGCATACTTTTTAACAAGAATAAATGGAAATACAAATGATAAAAGTATAAGTGTTACGACAGCAAACTTAGAATTAAAATATGATGATATAGAACAAGTATTAATAAGTGAAGAAAATGTTGAACCAGGTAAAACATGGACTAAAAAATTTAGTGCAACAAATACAGGAAGTAAAAAAGTAGAGTCATATGGAGTTGCACTAGAGAATGTAATAAATACATTAAAAAGAACAGAAGATTTAGTATATACATTAAATTGTACTAGTAGTTTAGGAACTGATTGTAATAAAGTAGAAACAGAGCAAGAATTTCCTGTAGTTGGAAAAATACTAATTACAAATTCAATAGAATCAAAAGAAGTACAAAGTTATGAATTAACAATCACATATAAAGAACAAAATGTAGATCAAAGTGTAGATATGAATAAACGATTCAGTGCAAAAGTTAATTTAGTAAATCCAAATACATTTGATTCATATGCTAATTCAATGCTTAACAGAGTAATTATTGATAGTGCTAAAACAAAATTAAATGGAACAGAATATTTAGAAACACCAAAAACAATTCCAGCGGAAGAAACGAGTTCATTTATATACATAAAAGGAACTGATCCAACATCATTTACTGCATCAAGAAGTAGTGCAACAAGTTATTATATTTCATATGCAGATGACTATACAGTTGATGAAACAACTGGCAAATTTACTTTAGTAAATCCAACAGTTGCAACTGCTAAATATACAACAACAATGGCAAGCAATTTAGTAGGAAAATATGCAGTATGGGGTACAAGCACACCAACAACATCAAACACACAAAATCAAAGTAGTATATACAAAATATCAAATAATGTATCTGATATAACATCAACAATAAAATATGCAGATGTAAAATCAGAGCAAAAATCTACAGAAAAAGAATTAAGTATAACAACTGATGATTATGGTATGAGTTTTTATTATAGAGGTGGAGTAGAAGATAATTATATTAATTTTGCAGGAATGTGCTTTAGAATTGTAAGAATTGAAGGCGATGGTTCAATTAAAATAATATTAGAAGATAGAAACGCAGAATGTGATAGTTCCTCTTATACAGGAAATTGGAGTGATGGAAATCGAATAGAATATGAAAAATTGGGAGTTTCATTAAATGATTTTCAAACCTCATTAGAAACAAAATTGGAAAATGGAAAAACTTTAGGTGATTATTTAAAAAAAGATGGTTGGTGTTATAATGATAATATTGCTTTTACTGATAATAATGGATATCAATATTATGATGATTATAAGAGAATATTTACAAATAAAAAACTATCACTGATGTGTACTGGGAAATATAACTATATGTATGTTGGAACGTTGACAGCAGATGAAGTAGTGTATGCTGGAGCAACTTATTCGTCAAATGGAAAATTTTATTTATTGAAGGGTTCTGGTTGGTGGCTCTTTTCATTGGCTTTTTATTTTGATGATGGATCTCGCGATTCTGGCGATCATGCATTTGTTTTTGATGGTTCATTAGATATGTCTGTAGTAAATTATAGTGGATATTATGCACGTCCAGTAATTTCTTTGAAGGCTTCTACAATAATAAAATCAGGAAATGGAACAAAAACAAAACCTTACACAGTTAGGTTAAGTTAAGTGCTATAAATTAGTACTTTTTTTATATAAATGTTTGTTTTTAATAAAAATTATGATATTATTAGTTTGTAAGGTATTTTAGACATAAAAATAGCATTTTTAGACAGAAATACTAAATATTAAAAAGATAAAATTATATTATATAATTATTTTATAGGGGGAATATTATGAAAAATACAATATATTATGAAATAAGAAAAATAATAAAAAATAATAGTTTTAAAGTAGATAACATTGATTCTAAAGAATTTTTATCTAGTATAGATTTAGTTAGTAGAAGTATTTTGGAATTAGGTATTAGTAAGAAAGATAATGTTGTAATAGAAAAAAATAATAATATTAAATATTATTTACTTGTATATGCTTTTTCTAAATTAGGAATAAAAATCAATATTTTTGATAATATAGATGATAAAATAGTTTGTGACTATATATTTGCTACTAATATTGATAAAATAAATATAGATAATTATAAAAGAATAATATTGTATGAAGATAATGTTGTTTGTGAAGATGATATAATTATTAACTGGAATAAATTTTATGATATTTCAAATTATTATAATAAAGAAATTGTTTATTATAATGATTTTAGTATTAATTATTATGATAATAATATATTAATTAGTTTAAAAGATGAGGATATTATAAATAGTTTTGTTGAAATAGATAGTAGAATAAGTGTAAAAGATAGTAATATATGTATTAAATATATAGATTTTATATTATTTAATTATTTGTTAATTAATAGAAATAATATTTCATTTAATAATGGAAATATATTGTTTAGTAGAGATAATTTGTTAATAAATGATAATGATAAGTATAATAAAGTATATTCTAAATTTGATATGGTTAATGAATATGAATTTTCTAAGATAATTGATAAATATGGTGATAGTTATTATAGATATTATAATTTTTATAATAGAATGTTATGTTGTGGTAAAAATAAACTTAATTTATTTAATATAGATGATGTTAAGATATGTAATGTTATTAATGGAAAGAAAAATGATTTTGGTAGTATAGAAGTTTATGTAGGTAAAAAATATATAAAGACTAATTATGTTGGTGATATAAAAGATAATGTTTTAAACATAGTTGACTATTATGATAAAGAATTTGAAAGAGAAAAATTAAAAAAGACTGGTTTACCTGAAATAGACATGCCTTGGTGTAAATATTATCCTATAGAATCTAAAAAAGATAGTGTTTTAAAATATACTTTATATCAAAATTTGAAGATTTTAAATCAAAATAATTATTTAGAAGTTGCACTTAAATATTTAGGTGAAGAAATAAAATATTATGAAATGTTTAATGAAATAGAGAAAGCTGCTAAAAGTTTATATGCGTTAGGTGTTAGGAAAGGAGATTATATAACATTTTCTATGCCTAATATTCCTGAATTTGTGTATTTATTTTATGCAGTAAATAAAATAGGCGCTGTTGCTTGTTTGATTGAACCTAGAACACCAGCTAGTAGAATAAAGAGTTATTTAGATGAAAGTCATAGTAAAATTCTTGTAATGGTTGATTTATGTAAGAAAAATATTGATAAGCTAATAGATAGGGAAGAGTTAAAACATGTTATTTCTGTTAGTCCAATAAATTCTATAAAATCTAAGAAAGTTAGAAATACTTATAATTTAACTCATAAAAAAGTTAAAAGTAGTGGTAAATATATTGATTATAAGGATTTTATTAAGATTGGTGAAAGTATTTTACCTTTTAATGATAATCCATATATTGAAAATGATGTTGCAACTGTAGTATATACTAGTGGAACTACTGGTAAACCTAAAGGTGCTGAATTAAGAAATGAAACATATAATGGACAAAATATGCAACTTAAATATTCTGGAATTTTACCTAAAGTTGGTGAAACATTTATGGGAAATGTTCCATTTTTCTCTGCGTATGGATCTAGTAGTGGTATGCATAATGCATTATCTAGTGGTGTTAAAATAGAATTGATTGCAAAATATAAACCTAAACATTTTGCAAGTATGTTGAAAAAATATAAACCTACTCATGTTATGGGCGTACCTAGATTTTTTGAAATATTATCAGAAAGTAAAACTTTTAAAAATGAAGATATAACTTTTTTAAAAAATGCTATTTCTGGTGGAGATAAAATGAGTCCTAATAGAGAATATAGAGTAAATGAATATTTGGTTAATCATAATGCTAATAAATTGAAAAAAGGACTTGGAATGAGTGAATTTGGTGGTGGATTTATTACTACAGTTAATGATAATGTCAATAAGGTAGGTAGTGTAGGTATACCACATGTAGGAAATAATGTAATGATTGTTGATCCAAATACAAAAGAACATTTGACTTATGGAAGAGAACAAAATGTTGGTGAATTATATGTTAGTGGTCCTACAATGATGAAGGGATATTTAAATAATAAAGAAGAGACTGATAAATTTTTCTATATTGATGATAAAGGGATTAAATGGGCTAAAACTGGAGATTTAGTTTATATGGATGAAGATGGAGTTATATTCTTTGTAGATAGAATTAAGAATGTAATAATGAGACCTGATGGTCATACTGTACCACTTTTACCAATAGAAAATGCAATTGATAAACATGAAAGTGTTGAATCGTGTGCTGTTGTTGGTATTACTGTTGATAATAAAAGTACTGGTAAAAGACCAATGGCGTTTATTGTTCTTAAAAAAGACATTAATGTTTCTGTAGATAAAATACATAATGAAATAAAAGAATTACAAAACAAATATATTCCAGAAAGAGAACAACCATTATGGTATAGATATGTAGATAGTTTACCATATAATTTAGCTGGTAAAGTTGATATGTTGAAACTAGCTAGTATAGGAGAATCTGATAAATTTAAAAACTTAGAATTTGTTAATGAAATAAAAAAAGATAAGAATTAATATATTATAAAAATATAATTTCTCTTTTCTTTTTTTTATGTTATAATTCTTTTAGAAAGTAGTTGATTATATGAGTGTTGGTATTTCATTTACTATGTGTAGTTTTTTCTTTATAGCTTTATTAAATATAGTTTTTTTTAAAAAAGAAAGATTTAATACATTAGAAAATAAAATATATTCATATTTAATATTAACAAGTTTATTTGGAACTATTATAGGTGTACCTTGTTATTATTTTATGAAATATAAAGAAATATTTGGAGTTTTTAATATAATAACTTCTAAAGCATATCTAGTTTATTTAGTGATGTGGTTGATGATATTTACTATGTATATTTTACTTATTACTGTAAAAAATATTGATAAAAATAAATTAATAAAAAATATATTTATTATTACAGTAATATTATTAGTTGGTGTTATTCTTTTACCACTTTATTATTATAGTGAAAATGGTATAGTATATTCTTATGGTCCTAGCACTAATTTAATGTACCTTATTTCTGGAATTTTTATACTAATAGTAATATTTTGTATGATAAAGAATGTAAGATATTTAAAAGAAAGAAAATTTATACCTATAACAGCTTTCTTAGTAGTTGGTACTATAATAATGATTATACAAAAATTAAATCCAGGTCTTTTATTATTAACTTTTGGAGAAGCATTTATTACATTTTTAATGTATTTTACTATTGAAAATCCTGATGTTAAATTAATAAATGAAATGGCAAGAAATAATGAAATAGTAGAACAAACATATATTGATAAATCAAATTTCTTATTTGAAATGACTGGTGAAGTTAGAGAACCATTAAATAATATTAGAAATTTATGTAATCAGATTGTAGATTTAAAAAATATAAATGAAATGAAACTTAATATTAAATCAATAAGTAATTCTGTAAAGCAATTAGATTTTATTGTAAATGATGTTTTAAATGTTAGTAGTTTGGATGTACAGAAAGTTAAGTTTTTAAATAATAGATATAATTTGAAAATGATATATGATGATTTAATTAAAAGAGTAGAACCTAGTGTAAATAATAATGTTATTTTTAGATATAATATTGTAAATAATATACCATATTTGTATGGTGATAATATAAAAATAAAACAAGTATTATACTCTATTTTAATGAATTCAGTAAAAAAGACTACAAATGGATTTATAGAGTTTAATGTAAATACTATTGAAAAATATGATGTATGTAGAGTTATATTTACTATTACTGATAGTGGTAGTGGGATAGGTATTGATAAAATAAATGAAATATTAAGCACTACTGGAGAATTAGATAAACAAGATATAGTTAATTTAGAAAAATCTGAATTTAATATAGAATTATGTCAAAAAATTATTAAATCTTTAGGAGGTAATTTACTTATAAAAAGTAAATTAGGCAAGGGAACTGAAGTAATACTTACTATAGATCAGAAAATATATAGAGAAAAAACAGAAGATACGTTTAAGTATGAAAATGCATATTCTAATAAAAAAGTATTAGTTATTAATCAAAATAAAGAAGTTAATAATATAATAAAGAAAGCTTTTAAAGAAAATAATATTAATGGATCATATTTACTTTATGGAATGGATGGAATAGATAGGATTAAAAGTGGTAAAAAATATGATTTTATTATAATACAAGATGAAATGAGAGAAATTAGTGGTTATGAAACATTAAAAAATTTAAAAAATATTGAAGGTTTTGATATACCATGTATAGTCATGCTTAATGGTAATAAAGAAAAGATAAAAGATCATTATATAAAAGATGGATTTAGTGATTATATATTAAATAATAATTTAAAAAATGAAATAAATAGAATAATAAATAAATATTAATAGTGTTTTATAATACTATTTTTATTTTTTATATAGATAATAATATGTAATTGTTATATAATTTTATTTAAGGAATGATAATATGGAAATAATAAAATTTAAAAAAGATAAAAATAATATTTATAAAATATATTTTGATGATAATAATGTAATTTCTTTATATGATGATGTTATTGTTAAATATAATTTATTATCTAATAAAATTATGGATATAAATAAATTTAATGAAATTACTAATTATAATGATTTTTTAGATGGATATTATAAATCTATAAAATATATAAATAAAAAATTAAGAACTGAATTAGAAATAGAGAAATATTTAAATAAATTAAATATAAAGAAAAAAGATATAGATAAAATAATAAAATTGTTATATAAAGATGGTTATTTAAATAAAGAAATATATTATAAAGCTTATATAAATGATAAATATAATTTAAGTAATAATGGTCCTAATAAAATAATAAAAGATTTAAATAAATTAGGTTATAATAATGATGATTTTACTTTGTATTTATATAGTTTAGATTGGGATAATAAATTAAATAATATAATAAATAAAAGAATTAAATTAAATCATAAATTAAGTAATAATATGTTTAAAATCAAATTAATGAATGATTTAAATAAATTAGGTTATGATAAGAAAAGTATATTAAATATTATTAATAATATTAAATTTGAAAGTGATGATATTTATTTAAAAAAAGAATATGATAAGATAAAAAATAAATATTGTATTAAGTATAGTGGAGAAGAATTAAATTATAAAATAATTAATTATTTATATAAAAAAGGTTTTAATATTGATGATATTAAGAGGTGTATAAATGAAAACTAAGTATGAAAGATTAGGTAAGATAGAAAAAAAAGATTTATATAATAAATATAAAATAGATAAGAAAAGTATTGTAAAAAAAATGAATAATATGTTTGTATTATGTTATGTTGGAATAATTTATTCTGTATTAATGTTTATATATGATTTATTTTATAAACATAGTAAATTTAATTATGTGTTAGATATTATAGTATTTGTATTTTGTTTAATTGCATTATTTAAAATGTTTAGTGTTAAAAGGAATTTATTAAATGATTATTTATTAAAAATAGATGATAAAAGAAAAAAAGAAGATTTAAAGAAATATAAAAAGTAATTTAAAAAAACGCATAAAAATATATTGAATAAAATATCTTTTTTTGATATATTATATTTAAGGTAGAAATACCAAATATAAAATTTTCTATTCATAAAAAAGATATATTTAAAGACTTTATACTTCTCTCCCGACCTCGAAATTTTGTTCGGGGGGGGGGTATAAACAAGAAGTAAAATAAAGTCTTTTTTGTGTGAAAAAACGACAAATTATTTTATATTTATAAT
>CAKONF010000009.1 GCA_934097015.1 uncultured Bacilli bacterium
GGGGGGGGGGTATAAACAAGAAGTAAAATAAAGTCTTTTTTGTGTGAAAAAACGACAAATTATTTTATATCAATAATGTATAATTGGTACTATAGACCCATGGTAAATTAAATTATAAAAAGATATAATATAATTATTAAGATATGAAAGGAAGAGTGAAGCAAAATATGAGTAAAAATCAACGTATAGTAATAAGTATAACGGGAATAGTTTTGGTAATGTTAATTCTTGTAGGATTAACTTACGCATATTTCTTAACTAGAATAAATGGAAACACAAATGATAAAAGTATAAGTGTCACAACAGCAAACTTAGAATTAACTTATGGTGATAATAGTGCTGAGATACTGGGTAAAGATTTAGTATTAGAACCAAGTGATACTGAAATTGGAAGAAAAACATTTACAGTCACTAATAATGGTAATGATACAAGTTATGTAGTAATTATAGAAAATGTTAGTGTGACAAAAACTAGTGACGGAAGTACAACTACATTTGAAAGTAATGACTTTAGATATACATTAACTTGTACAAAAAGTGATGGATCAAGTTGTGATGGAGTAAATACACAAAGTGTATTTCCAATAAATGGAGGAGTATTAGTTGGAAATAGTATAAAAGAGGGAGATGTACACACATATACATTTAAAATGTGGTACATAGATACTGGAATAGACCAAAGTAATGATATGGGAAAAACAATACAAGCAAGATTAAATATAGCAAACCTATCAAGTATGACAAACCCATATTCAGCTAATACAAATAGTTTAGCATATAATATAATAGAAAATGCTAAAAATAAAACAAATGGAACTGAATTAGTTTCTGCACCAAAAACAAAACCTGCAGTAGCAACAAGTTCGTTTATATATGTAAAAGGAGAAGATCCTACATCATTTACTTTGTCAATAAGTAATCCAACAAATTATTATATTTCATATGCAGATGATTATACTGTTGATGAAACAACTGGCAAATTTACTTTAGTAAATCCAACAGTTGCAACTGAAAAATATACAACGTCAATGGCAAGTAGTTTAGTAGGAAAATATGGAGTGTGGAGTACAAGCACACCGACAACGTCAAATACTCAAAATCAAAGTAGCATATATAAAATATCAACTAATGTTTCTGATATAACATCAACAATAAAATATGCAGATATAAAACCAGAGCAAAAATCTACAGAAAAAGAATTAAGTGCAACTATAGATGATTATGGAACAAGTTATTACTATAGAGGTGGAGTAGAAGATAACTATGTTAATTTTGCAGGAATGTGTTGGAAGATTGTAAGAATTGAGGGAGATGGCTCTACAAAATTAATATTAGAAGATAGAAGTGCAGAATGTAATAGTTCATCATATACTGGTAATTGGAGCGATGGTAATAAAGTTTTATTTGGTTATGACTCAAATAAAAAAGCAGACTTTTTAAATTATTCTGGTGGTCTTGCTGACTCATTAAAGAATTTTCAAATTATACTAGAAACAAAATTTGGAACAGGCAAATTATTAAATGATTATTTAAAAGTGGACGATTGGTGTTTTGACCATAATCTTACGAATGAAAGTTTAGGTAGATTTCAGTATTATGACCCTCGTAAAAGAATAGATATAAATAAAAGTCCAACATTAAAATGTACAGGAACAAAATTGAATAAATATAAAGATAATACAAATATGTATGTAGGAACCCTAACTGCAGATGAAATATCATTTGCTGGGGTAGCTGATGTAATTAATTATACACACTATTTAATGAATAATCATGAAAAAAGTAGTAATTTAGTTTGGTGGGGACTTTCACCTAGTGCCTATGATGTTCGAGATGATCGTGATTATGCTTTTCTACTTGACGAGCACGGTTATCTAGACTATTCTAGTGTTGATGGTTATACCTCTGGCCTTTTTTCTCGTCCCTCTGTTTCTCTTAAACCAAATACACAAATTTCAAGTGAAAGTGGAGATGGAACTAAAGAAAATCCTTACGTTGTACTTACTGATTGATGTTTTTTAAGAAAAAATTACAATGTTTTATAAAATTATTGTAATTTTTTTGTTTAATATTCTTTATTGTTTTTGATAAATTTTTTATATATTTTTAATAATGCTCTTTTTTCTATACGTGATACATAACTTCTAGATATGTTTAGTTGTTCTGATATTTCTTTTTGTGTTAATTCTTTGTTGTTAAATAAGCCATATCTTTTTATTATTATTTCTTTTTCTCTTTTATTTAATATTTTTAAATATTCTAATAAAGTTTCTATAGAGTCTTTATTATGTAATTTTGTTAATATATCTTCATCATTACTTTTAATAACATCTATTAAATTTATTTCATTACCATCTTTATCATAACCTATAGAATCATTTAAACTAACATCATTTATTCTTTTTTTATTATTTCTAAAATACATTAATATTTCATTTTGTATACATTTAGCACAATATGTAGTTAACTTTATATTTTTATCATATTTAAAACTATCTATACCTTTTATAAGACCAATTGTACCAATACTTATTAGATCATCAACATCCTTTTCTTTTACATCATATTTCTTTACTATGTGTGCTACTAATCTTAAATTATGTTCTATAAGTTTTGATCTAGCAGATTTATCTCCTTCTCTTGCTTTTATAAGACAACTTTTTTCTTCTTCACTACTAAGAGGTTCTGGAAATATATTAATAGAATATGATCCTGTAAAAAAATATAGATTTTTAAATATACTTAATAAACTAAATAACATTTTTATAAATCACCTAATAAATTATATAAATAAAATTATATTTCAATAACTAAATTTGACTATTTTATTAAATGGTAGTATTATATATATCCAATTTAAGAAAGGGGATTTTTTTATGAATGATATTCAATTGGAAAAAGTAGATAAAAAACTTAATATATTAAAAGAGTTAATATTAAATTTATCATCTTATAATGGAATAGAGGGTTATGATAATAATAAAAAGTTTGTTATTGAGATAGATAATATAAAGGGAGATAAAGATAATAATTACGTACATAGTATATCAATTAGGAGAGGATGTAATTATCCTAAGGAAATATTAAATATGAGATTTGTACATAATCAAGATTCTTTAGATACAGTGTATGAATTATTAAAATTTTTCATTAATAGTAAAGATTTTCATTATATATCATATACCAAGAGTAATAAACTTGATTATGAAAGTTTATCTATTAATTTAAAGAATAATGTTAGTATTAAAGTTGCACTTCATAGTATTTTTGATATAAAAAAAGCAAAAAAATTAGAAAAAATTAGTAATAGTAATGTTATTATATTTGATAATAAAAGTGTTGCTGTTGATAAAGATATAATTCAAAAAGATAAAGCTTTAAAAATAATAGATGCTTATTTAAAAATATTATTAAGTATAAAAAATTATAATAATATAGATAATTATAATAATATTAAACCTTTTAGTTTTGAAATAACTAATTATTATGATAAGAATAGAGAATGCTTTGTATATTCTTTTGATATAATTAGAGGTTCTATGAATAGAGAAAATATTTTAAATTTTAGAGCTAGTATTAGAGATAAAAGTGTAATATTAAATAAATTAAAATATATGATTGACGTTTTAAAAGATGAAAATGATTATACTTTTGATGTAATAACAAATATTAGAAATGAAAGTTTTTATCAAATATTATTTAATAAATGTATTAAAATTAGTTTTGGTATAAATGATATGGAAGATGAAAAATTTTATAATAATATAAAAGAAGATATAGATGATAAAGATATTAAAAGATTAAAAAAATAATTGTATTTTTATATTTTATAATTTATAATATATCACTATAGGAAGTGATTATATGCATAATTTAGTATTAGATAATGAATTTGTTAAGTCTATTAAATTTTTTGATAATATATTATTTTTAGATTCTTTTGAGGATAATAAAAGAATGTATAACATGAATGTTAATTATTTGAAAGTTAATAATCATTATGTTTTAAAATTAGATATATTTGATGGAAATTTAAATATATTGAATACGAAATGTTGTTTATCAAATAAGAAAAATGGTGGATTAGTTATTAGTGATATAATTAATTTGGTAACTAGAAAATATAATAATGATATTATTATTGATGTCAAAGAATTAGATGAGTTTAATAATTGTATTAAGTTTGGAAGAAGAAAGTATAATTCTAGTAAGAAATAGTGAGAAAATTCTTGATATTTCTTATTTTTTTTGATAAAATACTTATGGTTTTTATAACCAAATATACACATTTATTGATTACCAATCCTAGTGGCTATTGTTGGTGAGGTAAAAAGAGATAAATGGATGAATAACGAAAGGAATGAGAAAAAATGGCTGAAATTGTTTCTATGAATAATTTATTAGAAGCAGGTGTTCATTTTGGACATCAAACTAAAAGATGGAATCCTAAAATGGGAAAATACATCTTTACTTCAAGAGATGATATTTATATAATTAATCTTGAAAAAACTGTAGAATGTATGGAAAAAGCATACGAAGTAATTAAAAAAATTGCAGAAAACGGAGGAAAATTCTTATTTGTTGGTACTAAAAAACAAGCTAGTGAAGTATGTGTTGATGAAGCTACACGTAGTGAAAGTTTTTATGTAACTGAAAGATGGTTAGGTGGAACATTAACTAATTTCCGTACTATTAGAAGACGTGTTAAACGTTTAGAAGAAATAGAAAATATGGAAAAAGATGGTTCTTTTGAATTACTTCCTAAAAAAGAAGTAATAGGATTAAAGAAAGAATATGATAAGTTAAATAAAGTATTATGTGGTATACGTAATATGGATAGACTTCCTAATGCTTTAATAATTGTTGATCCTAAGAAAGAAATTAATGCAATAAGAGAAGCAAGAAAATTAAATATACCTGTAATTGGTATAGTTGATACTAACTGTGATCCAGATGATGTTGATTATGTAATACCTGGTAATGATGATGCAGTTAGAAGTGTTAAAGTTATATTAGGTGCATTAACTAATGCTATTTGTGAAGTAAAAGGATTAGAAATAGTTGACTATATAACTGATGTAGAACCAACTAAGAAAACAGTTAAAAAAGATGAATTTAAAGATAATGTTAAAAATGAAGTAAAAAAAGTTTCTAAGAAAATAGAAGATAAAAAAGAAGAAATAGTTGAAAAAGTTAAAGAAATAAAGGAAGATTTATCTACTAAAACAGTAGCTGAACTTAAAAAGATAGCTAAAGAAAGTGGTATTAGCGGATATACTTCTATGAAAAAAGATGAACTTTTAAATATATTAAAAAAATAATTAAATAAAGAGGAGAATAATTATGATAAGTGCAAAACAAGTTAGTGAATTAAGAAATTTAACTGGTGCAGGAATGATGGATTGTAAAAAGGCATTATCTGAATGTAATGGTAATTTAGATGCAGCTGTTGATTGGTTAAGAGAAAAAGGTATTGCTAAAAGTGCTAAGAAAGCTAGTCGTATTGCTGCAGAAGGTTTAGCTAATATATATGTAGAAGGTAATAAAGCTGTTATATTAGAAGTAAATAGTGAAACAGACTTTGTTAGTAAAAATGAAGAATTTACTGGTATGATTGATACTATTGGTAAAACTATTTTAAATAGTAATGCTAAAACTTTAGAAGAAGCTATGGAATTATCTACTGGTGAAGGAACAATAAATGATTTAATTATTGCAAAAACCGCTAAAATAGGTGAAAAATTATCATTAAGAAGATTTGAATTAGTAGAAAAATCTGATAGTGAAGTATTTGGATCATATTTACATATGGGTGGTAAAATTGCTGTATTAACTATTGTTGATGGTGCAAATGAAGAAGTTGCAAGAGATGTTGCAATGCAAGCTGCTGCTATGAAACCTCAATATTTAAATAGTGATGAAATTCCTACTGATGTTTTAGATAGAGAAAAAGAAGTATTTAAAACTCAAGCTATGGAAGAAGGAAAACCAGCTGATATAGCAGAAAAAATGGTAAATGGTAGAATTAAGAAATTCTATAAAGAAGTTTGTCTATTAAATCAATCATTCATTAAAGATGGAGACGTTGATGTAGAAACTTACGTTAAAAATAATGGTGGAGTTGTTAAATCTATGATACGTTATGAAGTTGGAGAAGGAATGCAAAAACGTGAGGAAAACTTTGCTGAAGAAGTTATGAATCAAATTAAATAACCGTAATGGTTATTTTTTTTACATTTTTAATATATTTTATGATAAAATTAAATATAGAATAGAGGTTGGGTATGAATATTATTGATATTATAAATAAAAAAAGATTAGGTAAAGAATTATCTTATAAAGAATTAGATTATGCTTTTAATGGTTTCTTAAAAAGATATATTGAAGATTATCAAATGTCTAGTTTATTAATGGCGATAGTTATAAATGGTATGACATTAGATGAAACTATTAATTTGACTGATATTTTTATTAAAAGTGGTGAAACATATGATTTGAGTAGCGTTAACGATGTAATTATTGATAAACATTCAACAGGAGGAGTTGGAGATTCTACTACGTTAGTTGTTGGTCCTATTGTTGCTGCATGTGGTTGTCATATGGCTAAAATAAGTGGAAAAGGGTTAGGCATAACTGGTGGTACTATTGATAAATTAGAAAGTATTCCAGGTTTTAAAACTAAATTATCTAAAAAAGAATTTATACATAATTTAAAAACTGTAGGCTTTGTTGATTCTTCTCAAACAAAAAAGCTAGTGCCACTTGATAAAGTAATATATAATTTAAGAAATAATAGCGGTACTACTGAGTCTTTACCATTAATAGCATCAAGTATAATGTCAAAAAAAATAGCTAGCGGTGCTGATATTATATTAATAGATATTAAAGTTGGTAGCGGAGCTTTAATTAAAACAAAGAAAGATGCAAAAATACTTAGTAATTGGATGAAAGAAATTGGTAAAAAATATAATAAAAAAGTTATAACTTTAATTACTGACATGAATATTCCTTTATCAAATAGTATTGGTAATAAATTAGAAGTTGAAGAGGCAATTAATGTTTTAAAGGGAGAAAAATGTAGATTATATGATGTTTCTAAAGAGATAGCTAGTATACTTATATCTTTAGCTAAAAATATTTCTATTAAAGAAGCAGAGGAAATGGTAGATCTAGTAATTAGAAATAAAAAAGCTTATAATAAATTTATAGAATTCACTATAGCTCAGGGTGGAAATATAAATAAACTAAAAATAAAAGCTAATATAAAAGTTATAAAAAGCGAGACAGATGGAGTATTAAAATCCATAAATGCTTTAAAAATAGGAAGATTATCAGTTCTTTTAGGTGCTGGGAAAATAAATGATGAAGAATCTATTGATTATAATGCTGGTATAAAATTGTATAAAGAAATTGGAGATGTAGTAAAAAAAGGTGATATACTTGCTACACTTTACACTAATAAAAATATAAAATTAAGTAAAGATGATATTAATTGTTTTGATATAAAATAAATGATATAATAAATATAATAGAAGGAGTTATAAATTATGTTTGGTAAGATTTTAAATATAACAGATAAGACTATAGAGATTGAAATTAATACTAATATTGATGTTATACCTAATTTAATGAATTTGCACGTGGTATTTGAAAGTGAAAATACTAAATTATTAGGTGAGGTAAGAAATGTTTTAGAAGGTAGAATACATGTTGATTTAAAAGGACAATTTATTGGTGATAAATTTATACAAGGAACAATAAAAAAGCCATCATTAAATAGTACTATTAGATTAATTAATGATGAAGAATTAAATGTTATATTAGGTAGTGATAACATAAATAATATTTATATTGGAAAAAGTCCTATATATCCTGATAAAAATATATATGCTAATATAAATGATTTATTTTCTAATCACTTAGCTATATTTGGTAATTCAGGAAGTGGTAAAAGTTGTAGTGTTTCAAGAATAATACAAAATATATTTTTAAATAAGAATTTTTTAACTTATAATGCAAACTTATTTTTCTTTGATGCATATGGTGAATATAAAAATGCTTTTAAAGATTTATCTAGTATTAACCCAAATTATCAATATAAATTTTTAACTACAAATCCTGTTGATGAGACAGATGGTAGATTAGTAATTCCAATATACTTACTAAGTATTGATGATTTATCTTTATTATTAGAAGTTGATAATCATTCACAAATAACTATAATAGAAAGAATGTATAAATTAGTTAGAATTTTCTCTAGAAATGATGATAATGCTAAAAAATTAAAAAATCATTTAATTGCAAAAGCAATTATGAATGTATTATTTTCTAATAAATCAGCTACTGCTAAAAAATCTGATATATTTAATATAGTTAACAATACCTTTACAGAAGAATTTAATTTAAAAGCGGAATTACAAGGTATAGGATATACAAGAGTATTTAGTGAATGTTTTGGTATTGATAGAAATGGTGAGTTTGGTGAATCTGTTTTATTAAATGAATATTTAAATAAGTTTATTGATGATAATTTAGAGAGTACAATAACTATACCAAATCAAGCATTTTTTACTTTAAATGACTTAGCTAATGCACTTAATTTTACTTTAATAGGTGAAGGATTTCAGGATAATAAAACTATTCAAGATGGTGCTATTATACTTAAAGTTAGACTTAATTCATTAATAAATAGTAGTAATAACGCATTCTTTAATGCTAAAGAATATACTAATTTAGAAACATATATATCTAATTTAATAATGAATAATAATAAACGTAGTCAAATAATTAATGTTAATTTAGAGGGTATAGATGATAATTTAGCTAAAGTAATAGTTAAAATATTATCTAAAATGTTATTTGATTTTGCTAAATCTAGAACTGATAGAGCAAGTATTCCATTCCATTTGTTTATAGAAGAGGCACATAGATATGTTGTAAAAGATAATGATGTATTTTTACTTGGATATAATATATTTGAACGTATTGCAAAAGAAGGAAGAAAATATGGCGTAATATTAGATTTAGTTAGTCAAAGACCTGTTGAAATAAGTGATACAGTTGTTTCACAAATGTCAAATTTCTTAATTTTAAAAATGACACATCCAAAGGATTTAGAGTATATAGAAAAGATGCTTCCTAATATAAGTGGTGATGTAATAGATAAACTTAATTCATTACAACCAGGAACATTAGTAGCGTTTGGTAATGCATTTAAAATACCTTTATTAATTAAAATGGATATGCCAGATCCAACACCTTATTCTTCTAACTGTGATATAGTTAATCGTTGGAGGGGTTAAGTATGAAAAAGAAAAAAGGATTTACATTGATAGAAATAATAATATGTATTAGTTTAATAACAATAATTGGAGTTAGTATGACTATAGTAATAGTTAAAAATAATAAGAAGAAAGAAATTGCTATATTAGAAAAATATAGTAGTAAATTTGAAAATGCATTACAAGTATATTTATCTAATCATGAAGAGATAACATATAATTTAGAAAATAATGCTAAGGCAGCAGCAATAACACTAGAAGTATTAAAAAACGAAGGATTAATAGATAAAAATATGAACATAGATTATAAAAAGAATTATTTTTTACTATCAAATGCTAAATTGTTAGAAGATAAGACTGATGATGAAGATAATGCTGATTGTGATAATGATGTAGTTGGTGTAGAAGTTTTTACTAGGTGGGATTTAGAAAAAAATAAAGAGGGTAAGAAAGTAATGTATGTTTGTCCTAAAAGTGGTGATAGTTCTAGTACTAAAGAAATAAAAGAATTAAGAGAAAGAATAAATCAATTAGAAAAAAATAGCACTTCTACAACTATTTATGATGAAGAAAATCCTGATAATTATATTGAATTTTTAGTCAATCAAAATACAAGTAAAAATGCATATTGGAATGATACTAATTTATGGAGAATATATAATTATAAAACTGAAATTATAAATGGGACTAAAATAATACATCCTATAAAAATTGTGTATTCTAAACCTATAATAACAAATTATAATTATTATATTGATAAAGGTGCAACTTTAGCGGGTGTAAATACAAATCAAACAATAAATAAATTTGGATTATGTAGAGGAGACAATTGTGATTATAATAGTGAAAAAATCGGTTATGTTAAACTTCCATGCAATAATAAAGGTGATGGAGAAAGTAATAATGAGGCAATGCTATATAATTTAAATTCTAAAACTTTTTATGAGAGAGTAAGAGGATCTGCTAGTAATTATGAAATTTCTTCAAATTATACATTTGAAAATTTACCAAATACAGCTTATTGTAAATATAGTTTTGATTCAAGTAATAAAAAATATAAATTTAGTGGTAATAAAGAGAGTGGTTTTTCTTATATGGATATAGATCCTAACCTTAGTGGCGGTAAAATATCTTCATTATATGAAACGATAGATAGTTCTTATAAGAATTATATAAAAGAAACTGACTTTTATAATATTTATCATATAAGAAATAACACTTATGCTTATATGTCTTATTCAACAAAAACAAAATCTAAAATAACAACAATGACATTAGACGAAATAAATATTATTTCTAATTCAAATTATTGGTTACCTAAGTTGATGAGCGGTGCTTATTTAGGAATAAATGAAGATTTAAAAATTGGAGATCGTTTAATATGGTATAGCAATGGTAGTGAAGATGCTAGGGCAACTAGTTATAAAGATGGTAAAAATTATATAACTATCAACTCAGCAAAATTTATGCCTGCACTTACACTTAATGATAATATTTGTATAAAAAGTGGTAGTGGAACACAAAATGATCCTTATAAAGTTGGAACTTATACTGAAAGTGTAGGTAAATGTATATAAATTATAAAGTAAATAAGACTTTATAATTTTTTCATTTACAATTAACTATATTTAATGATAGAATATTATATATGTAAATATTAGTGGTAAATAAGAGAGTAGGAAATATATGAAAACAATAACTAAATATATTGATAATAATAAATATCATACAACACTAATTAATTTTATTTATCAGTTTAAATGTGATAAAAAAGAGATAATGGCACTTACAATTTTATCTAGATTGTTAAATAAGAGTAATAGTTTTTATAAAGATGAAGCTTCATTTCAAAAAGAAAAACTAAATAGATATATAATGGCTTATAATGTTCTTAATCAAGGAATAAATGATGTATATTTCTTAAATTTTTCTATTTTAATACCCAATAAAAATATATTAGAAGAAGATATGTTAGAAAAACAAGTATTATTTTTATTAGATAATATATTTAAAAATAACTTAAATGATATAGATCTTTTTAATAAAGAAAAGAAATTATATATAGAAACTCTTTTAAATAATTATAAAAATATTACTTTTATTGCTGAAAAGAATTTATTAGATATATTAGATGATGAATGTATATTTAATAAATTAAAATATAGAGATTTAGATAATATAAATGATTTAGAAATAGATGATGTTAGTAATTTTTATAATAAATATATAAAAAATATAAAACCAAAAATATTTATTAATGGTGATATAGATATTAAAAGGGTTGATAATATTATTTATGAATATACAAAAGATTTTGGCTTAAAAGAATATAAAATAATTACTGAATATGATAATTATTATAAATGTGATGAATTAATAGAAAAATGTGAAATTAGTAAATTTTATCAAAGTATATTATATATGGTATATAATGTTAAAGATTATAAAAAAGATGACTATTATAAATTATATATGATACATTTACTATTAAATTCTAGTAGTAGTGGACTTTTAATGAATAGTCTTCGTAAACAAAGTAATTTAGTTTATCATACAGGAAGTAGTGTAATGTTAAAAAACGGATTATTATTTATAAAAGCTATTACTGATAAAGAAAATATTAATTATGCAAAAAAAATAATAAATACTATTATAGAAGAGTTAAATAATATAGAAAAGTTTGAAAAAAATATAAAATATATTATTAGAAGATTGGAACTAAGTAAAGAAAGAGAATTAGATAACTTTTATATAAGTACAAGTAATTTTATTAATAAATATTATAATACTGATTTAACTACTAGTGAGGAAATAGATATATTAAAAAATATAACATTTGATGAATTAAAAGAGTTTCTTAATAGATTAGATTTGAAAATAGTATATAGTTTAGAAGGTGATGTTAGTGCTAGAAGAAGTTAAATTAGATAATGGGCTTAGAATATATTTGGTTAATGACAATAATAAGCATACAACTTATATAAATTTAATTATTAATTTTGGTGGATTAGATAATAAAGTAATTGTTGATAATAAAAAATATAATATTAAAAATGGTACAGCACATTTTTTAGAACATTTAGTACTAGAAAGTAGTGAATATGGAGATTTAATGAAGCTTTTTGGTGTAAATGGTGTTGGAAGTAATGGATTTACTAGTATAGATAGAACACAATTTTATATTGATTGTGTAGATAATATATATAATAATTTAGGAATATTATTAACTGGATTACATAGTCCAATAATAAATGATGATATTTTAAATAAAGTTAGAGGACCTATTTTAGAAGAAAAGAAAAGAAGTTTAGATAATAAATGTTCCTCTTTATATAATTCTACTTTAAATAGTATTATTGATACTAAGGGTTTTAAAAGTGTTTTAGGAGATTTGGAAGATATTAGTAGTATTAATTCTAAAGATATTGAAATTGCTTTTAAATCGTTTTATAGACCTGATAATGAAATTATTATTGTTGGTGGTAGATTTGATAAAGAAAAGATATTAGATGTTATAAAAGAAGCATATAATGATATAAAATTTGATAATAGAATAGTTATAAAAGATAATATTATTCATAGAAATGCTGTTAAAAAAACAAAAATAGTTGTGAAAGAAGATACTAATTTAGAAAGAAGTGTTATTTCTTTTAAGCTTAATACATTAGACTTAAAACCATATGATAAATTAATGCTAGATACTTATTTATATTATGTTTTAAAAAATAATTTTGGTATTACAAGTAATTTAAATACTAAATTAGTTAATGAAAATATTATAATTGGTAATATGGATTATTCATGTAATTTAATTGAAGGATATCATGTTATCAGGGTAGAAGCTGATACTAAAAATATGTCTTTATTTAATGATATTATTGTTGATTATTTTAAAAATAAAAAGTTTGTATTTGATTTAGAATATTTTGATTTATTTAAAAAAAATTATATAATTGATTTAATAACAAGAAGTGATGACATTTATAAAACTATTGATCCTTTAATAGAAAATATAGTATTTTTCAAATATAATGGTATTGATTCTATAGATGATATTTTAAATATTGACTTTTTAAAATATAAAAATATAGTTATGGATTTAGACTTTAATAATTATGTTGTTGCTATGTTAAGAAAAAAATAAAGAAAGATTAGTCTTTCTTTATTAAGAATTCTGATAAAGTATCAGGATCTTTTTTATTTATAACTATTTGATATATTAAATTTATTATAGGCATATCTATTTTTTTTCTTTTTATAAGTGTATAGATTGATTTTAATGTATGATAGCCTTCAACTGTATTATTGTTTAAATAGTCATCTGCCATAATATGATTTTTTTTACCAATTAATATACCGTAAGTGTAATTTCTTGATTTAGTACTAGTTGCTGTTAATAATAAATCTCCAACTCCAGCGAATGAAAGAATAGTTTTCTTTTTGCCACCTAGACCATATATTAAAGATTTTATATCATGTAGAGATTCTGTTATTAGAAAACTTCTAGTAGATTCATTATATCCTAAACCATCTAATATACCTGCTGCTATTGCAATAACATTTTTAATACTCCCACAAAGCATTACACCTATTAAATCGTTACTTGTTCTTAATTTTACTGTGTCGCTTGATAAAACTTTTTTTATTTCTTTTATTGTTTTATTATTTTTGCTAGCTATAGAAAGTCCTACAGGTTCATTATGTGCCATATCTATTGCAAAAGATGGTCCAGAAATAATTGATATATTTTTACTTTTAATATGTCTTTTAAAAACATCAATTACAAATTCACATGTATTTTGTTCTATACCTTTACTAAGAATACAAAAATGTTTGTTTTTTATATTTAATTTAGATAATTCTTTTGCAATATTATCTATGTATTGTGCTGCAACTGCAATGAAAATTATATTTGTGCCTTTAATTACTTCATTTAAATCGTTGCTAAATGTGATGTTTTCTGGAATTTCTATGTTGGGTAATATATTTGCATTTTTTTTGTTTTTATTTAAAAATTCAGCTCTTTTTTCACTTTCTACCCACATACTAACATTTTCATTATTCTTTCCTCATTTCATTATTTATTTTATTTAAATTATTTTCATAGTTATTTATTCTAGGTTTATAATATTTCCTATCCTTTATGTTGTCTGGTAAATATTGTTGTTTAACCCAATATTTAGGATAATCATGCGGATATTTATAATCTTTTGAACTAGTTTTTATATGATTTGGTACATTGCCTGTATTGCCTTTTCTTATATCATTGAGAGCATTATCAAGTGCTACGTGAGCACTATTGCTTTTTGGTGACAACGCAAGTTCACTAACAACTACAGAAAGAGGTATTCTGGCTTCAGGAAGTCCAACTAATTCACTTGCACTGATTGCGGCCATAACTTTTGGTCCTATGCCTGGGTTTGCAAGTCCAATATCTTCATAAGCAATTACACTCATTCTTCTATAAATACTATCTAAATCACCAATTTCTATTAATCTTCCTAAATAATATAAGGATGCATCAATATCACTACCTCGAATACTTTTTTGAAATGCACTTAATAAATCATAATGTCCGTCTTCATTTTTGTCTGCAAATATAATAGGTTTTGAACTAATATTTTTTAGCACATCTATTGTAATAGTTTTATTATCTGAACCATAGTATGCTAATTCTAAGTTATTTAATGCTGCTCTAAAATCACCACCAGAATTATTAGCAATTACTTTTAATGCATCATCATCTATCTTAATATCTTCTAAATTATCACATGCTCTTTTTAATCCTTTAATAATATCATTAGTAGATAATTCATGTAATTCAAATATTTGACATCTACTTCTAATTGCTGGATTTATTTTATGATATGGATTAGATGTAGTTAAACCAATTAATATTATTAAACCCGTTTCTAAATAGGGTAGTAGTATATCTTGTTTATCTTTATTCATACGATGAATTTCATCTATAATAACTACCATTTCTCCATTCATTTTTGCTTCTTCTATAACTATATTAAAATCTTGTATTTTACTTGTTGTAGCATTTAAAAATCTATATTTAACTTTTAATTCATTAACTATTACGTTAGCGAGTGTTGTTTTGCCTATACCTGGTTTACCATAAAATATACATGAAAATATTTTTTTATTTTTTATTAAATTATATATTATTTTATCTTTTCCAATTAAATGTTCTTGTCCTATAACATCACATAATTCTTTAGGTCTAACTTTATTAGCAAGTAATTCCATATTATCACACTTTCTATATATTATTTTATCAATTTTATAATTAAAAGTCATTCATTTATTAAAATTTATTGTAAAGTTATATTAATTTTTGTATATAATATTTAGTAGTGTAATACTTGACAAATATAAATAAGTATTGTATATTAATAATGCATTAGTAAATGTTTCTCGCTTACGGGTGGTGCGAGTAATAAGTTATCCTGGATGTCAATGTTTCTCGCTTACAGGTGGTGCGAGTAATAAGTTATCCTGATGGAAAATTTTTTGAAAACTTTATCTTTTTGGTAGAGTTTTCTTTTATTGTGTGCCATGTATGGTATATAATATTAGTGGTATAATACTTGACATATATAAATAAGTATTGTATATTAACATTGCATTAATAAATGTTTCTCGCTTCTAGGTGGTGCGAGCAATAAATGATCCTAGTCGTGAAATGTTAATCGCTTCCGAGTGGTGCGAGCAATAAATGATCTCGGTCGTCAATGTTTGAAAACCCTATTTTTAAAATAAGGTTTTATTTTTTATGATTTTTTTATTTGACTTTTATACACTCTATGCGTTATATTATATTTAAACAATATATATCAGGAGGGTTATATAAAAATAGAAACAGGATATTTATATCATATAAAAGATGAATTTTTTGATTTAGTTTATGATGAAAATTTGATGACTAATCATGAACGTGGGAAAAAAAGACCAACTTATTTTACTATTAAAGATAATGATATATTATGGTTCATACCATTAAGCAGTAAAATGGAAAAATATAAAAAAATTATTGATAAAAAAATTAAAAAACATGGATTTTGTAATACTATTTTTATAAGAAAGATTTTAGAAAAGGAATCTGTTATACTTTTTCAAAATGCATTTCCTACACTAGAAAAATATATAGACCATGTTCATTTGTATAATGGTGTACCTGCAAAAGTTGGTATATCGTTAAAAAATGAAATTTTACATAATTTTAAAAAATTACTTAAATTAAAGAAACGTGGAATAAATCTATTCTTTACTGACATTGATAAAATAAAAGAACAAATGCTTATAGAACTCAAAAAAGATAATTAATTCTTGTTTAAAATATTTTGATTTGTTATAATTTTATTGAAGTAAAGAAGTAGATGATGTTATGAATGATGAATATATAAATGATTTTTTGTTATATTTAGAAATGGACTTAAATTATTCTAAGAATACTATTGATACTTATTTAAATGCTTTAAATCATTTAAATAATAAAACTAATAAAAATATATTAAAATTAAATAATGTTGATATTGAAAAATTTATTTCAAAATTAGATTTAGAATCAAGTAGTATATCTAATTATTTAAGTGCTTATAAAACATTTTATAATTATTATATTAAAATTGGTAAAATAAATATTAATCCAATAGATAAAATAGATAGTCCTAAACTTTCTAAGCATTTACCTATTTATTTAACAGTAGAAGAGGTAGATAAACTTTTAGATATAGAAATAAAAGATGCATTTAGTGCTAGAAATAAATCTTTATTAGAACTTTTATATGCAACTGGTCTTAGAATAAGTGAACTTATAAATTTAGAATTTAAAAACATTGATTTAAATGAATGTATCGTTAGAATTATGGGAAAAGGTAGTAAAGAAAGAATAGTTCCTATAAATGATTTAGCAATAAAATATTTAAAAATATATGTAAAAGATTATAGACACAAACTTGTTAAAACAGAACAAAATAATTATGTATATTTAAATAATCATGGTAAAAAAATGACAAGACAAGGTGTTTTTAAAATGATAAAAAAAAGAACACTAGAAACTGGTATAAAAAAAGATGTATCGCCACATACTTTACGACATAGTATAGCAACTCATATGTTGGAAAATGGTGCTGATTTAAGAATTATACAGGAATTTTTAGGACATGAAAATATTGGTACTACACAAATATATACTCATTTAACTAATACTAAATTAAAAAAAGATTATATGGATTTTTTTCCTAGAAATTAATCTTTTTTTCTTGATATTTTATAAATTTGTGATAATATATTTATACTGAAAAAGAACTATTAAAAATCAATAGTTCCTTAGGAATTTAACTAGAGTTAATTAACGAGAATTGTTTTTAGAGCATCTAGCATTATTTCTTGCTCTTTCGTTGTTTTTACAACTTGAACATTTTTCAGTTTCCCTAGCTTTATTTTTAGCATTATTTTTAGCCATAAATTTATTTACCTCCCACTATTATTATGTCACTACTATAAATTTATATAATGGTAATTATTGGATATAAGAAAGGAAAAAAATATGAAAAAAATTAAAATAAATGATATTTCTAATTATGAATTGTTTAATGATAGAGGTGCAATGGGAAATATATATTATACTGATTCTGAAGATATTCTAATGAAAATATTTAAAAGGAATATAGATAAAAGTGATTATAAAAAATGGAAATTATTATCTAAAATAGATTTAGATTATTTTACTAAACCATTAGATTTAATATATTTTGAAGAAAAATATAAATATAGTCCTATTTTAAAAGGTTATACTATGAATAAAAAAGAAGGTATGATATTTGAAAAAATAGCAGAGATTGATAATTTAATTTTAATTAAAAACTTATTAATTGCAATGGAAAAATTAGAAGATGATTTAAAGAAATTATCTTCTAATAAAATAAGAATATTTGATTTACATGATAGAAATATATTATATAATAATGAAAAGAATGAAATAAATATAATTGATACTGATGGATATGGTTGTGGTGATTGTTATGATATATTTCATTCATTATATTATGAAAATCTTTTATCTGTCGCACATATTGTATTATATTGTTTACATATCAACTCTTTTAATATAAAAAATGTTAAAACTATGAAAGATTTAATTAAATATATAAGTGAAAAAATTAATAAATTTGAATATTTGTATAATAAAGATATTAAAAGTTTGAACGATATAAGGAGTTTAAATAGAACAAAAAAGAGAATATTATTTAATATTTAAAATGTTAATATAACTTCAAATAAAATATTAAATTAATAAATTATAATTAAATGCATAATATTAATTGTGATAAATATGAACAATTTCTATTATGCTTTTTTAATTAGTACTATTGCTGGTTTATCTACAATGTTAGGTTGTATATTTATATTTATTAAAGTAAAAAATATAAATAGATTCTTAAGTATAAGTTTAAGTTTTAGTGCTATGGTTATGATACTTATAAGTATATTTGATTTAATACCTCATTCCTTTTTCTATTTAGTTTTAAAACATAAATTATATGGAATAATTATATCTATTTTTGTTTTTATTATAGGTATATTATTAATTAAGTTATCTAATTATATATTAAATAGGTTAGAAGAGAAGGGGAGTAGTTTATATAAATTAGGAATAATAAGTGCTATTGTTTTAATGTTACATAATATACCAGAAGGTATAATAACGTTTTTAACTAGTTCAAATGATTTAAGAATAGGACTTAAGGTTGCTATTGCAATAACATTACATAATATACCTGAAGGTATTTGTATTGGAGTTCCAATCTACTACTCTACTCGTAAAGTAGGGAAGGCTCTTAAAACAACATTAATTAGCGGGCTTTCTGAACCGTTAGGTGCAATACTTGCTTATTTATTTTTATATAAATATGTAAATGATACAATACTTAATATAATATTTATATTAGTTGCAGGTATAATGATTAGTTTATCAATAAATGATATTTTAAAAGAATCTTTTAAATATTCAAATAAAAATAATAAATATATCTATGTAGGATTTATAATTGGAATAATATTTTTCTTATTAAGTTTATTATTTGTATAAATAAAAAAGAACAATATAGTTATAAAGTAATTGTTCTTAAATGAATAAAGGTATTGGTTATATAATTGATTATTATTTATTTAATATATTATATTAAGCATGAATAAAAATATGATAGAGTAATTAGATTATCAACTAATCATCTTTTTACTCAAAATATAGAAGTTAACATAATATATATTATATGAAGTTGTAGAAAACTTTTATTTTATTGAAACCTATACACCTCTGGATTGTATTTCAGCTATTTTTTCAAAAACTTCTGCTGCATTTGAAGCATTTATTTCATTATATCCAAGTTCTCTTAATGCTTGAAATCTTACAGTATTTAATTGTTGAGTTCTAGATAATTTTTCTTCATTACGAGCTTCAATTTCTTGAACAAATCTTTCACGTGATACAATAACTTTACTCTTAGATGGTGTTCCACTATTATATAATGTAAAAGCAGAATGTACTATTCCTTCAAACATAAATTGTTTGTCTTCATTAAATGCAAATTCATTTGGTTTAGTAAATCCAGTTGCTTTACTAACATATCCTAATAAATATTTAAATTCTTCTACATTATCAACTGATTGCAATAAATTATAAAGATATTTTACAATATAATAATTTTCTTTCTCATTTGATTCAGTCAATTTTTCTTTTAATAAAAATGTAAAGTCTGATAATAAAGTTGCTGTTTTTTTATCCAAACCTTTCATATCTATTATATCTAAGGTATTTCTATTGATGCAATTTAATTTATTTTCTACATCTTCCATATAATCAGTATTTATTTTAATACTATTTATACTTTCATCTGATCCATCTTCTATATCTAATAATTTATATAAAAGTATTCTTTTATCTTTTGGCCATTTATCTATACTATCTAATTCTAAGTAATTGTATACCATTTGTCTAGATACACCTAAATATTTAGCTAGTTTAACTTTTGATATTCCTAAATTGTTTAATAATTCTTTTATTTCTTTCATATTGTCTTCCCTACTCTCTTATGTTCTTTACATATTTATTGTAGCTTACTATACACTTAATTGTCAAGTAAAAGTAAAGAAAAAGAAGATATTTTATCTTCCAAATTTTTATTATATTTTATTTTGTTATAAATACCACAATTTTTCGTCATTACGTCTTACTTCTTTTATAATACCGCTACCTAAACATTCTCTTCCTAAATACAATACACAAGCTTGTCCTGGTGTTACAGCAGAAACTTTTTCTGGATATCTAACTAATATTTCTCCGTTTTCTAAATATTCTAATGATACTTCGTAGTCTGGACCTCTATATCTAAATTTTGCAGTACAGAATGTAGGATGGTTTGCTGATATAAAATTGACATTGTCAATTATACATGAATCACTATACAAAGTATCAGGATTATCTCCAAAAGCAACATAAAGTAAATTCTTTTTTACATCTTTTCCAACAACAAAATGTTTTTCTTTATTACCACTTATTCCTACATTTCTACGTTGTCCGATAGTATAATTCATTAATCCTGTGTGACATCCAATAATTTTTTTTGTATCTACATTAACTATATCTCCTGGGTTAGGTCTTAAATAATTTTGTATAAATTTTTGATAATTTCTTTCTCCTATAAAACATATTCCAGTAGAATCTTTCTTTTTAGCAGTTGAAAGACCAATTTCTTCAGCAATTTCACGTACTTCTGGCTTTGTTATTTCTCCTAAAGGAAATATTACATCTTTTAATTGATTAGCACTTACTTGAGCTAAAAAATATGTTTGGTCTTTGTTTAAATCTTTTGCTCTTAAAAGCTTATTTCCTTCTATTTTTGCATAATGTCCTGTTGCAATATAATCAGCACCTAATCTTTTTGCTTCTTTTACAAATAAATCAAATTTAATATATTTATTACACATTAAATCAGGGTTAGGAGTTCTACCTAATTTTAATTCATTTAAGAAATATGTAAATACATTATCCCAATATTCTTTAATAAAATCTATTCTGTGTAATTCGATTCCTAATTTTTTACATACTTCTAAAGCATCGTTATAATCTTGTTCTTGAGGACAAATATTATTATTTAAAGTGGGATTACCATTAATATCATTATTAATCATACTATCCCAATTACGCATAAATAATCCTATAACTTCATATCCTTCTTTTTGAAGTAGGTAAGCTGCAACTGAAGAATCAACTCCCCCACTCATTCCTATTACTACTTTTTTCATTAAATCACCAAGGATATTGTACTAAATTTTTTTATTTTTGTAAATTAATTATAATAAAAATCTAAAAAAATCAAATATGCATGGTGCTATAAATAACATTGTTATATTGTATATAGTGATTATTAATATACTAAATAGTATTTTTAATATTATTCTGGAATATAAATTATATAAGCTTATATTTTCTTTTGATTTAATGTTATTAATAAAATTTTTAATAAATTTATATATATTAATAGTTATATATATAAGAAGTATTATATATAATAGTTTAGCAATCATAAAATATATAATACCAAATAATATACCTTTAATAGCTTTTATTCTAAGTATTACGCCTAGTAATAAACCTATACTTATATTTTCTATTATAACAACTAAAAAAGGTATAAAACTACCTATCAACGTAAGAGATAATATAAATATACTTGTATATATAATTATAGGATATATTATGTTATTAAATGTATTTAATTTATAATTATTTACATGATTTAAAAAATAATTATAAATATTATTAATTAACTCTTTATCTAGACAAAATGATATTATTAATCCTAATGTAATACTTATTGATATACTTAATAATATTAAATTATATAACTTACTATATTTTTTATAACTAACTTTAATGTATTTCATATCGTCACCCAATAAATAATATTAAAATACTTTATTTATTATTCATAATTTAGTATAATTATTATGTTGAGGTGAATTTATGACTAAAAATAAAAAGAATAAGAATATAGCTGCTAAAATATTAGTATGGATTATGTTAATAGCTATGGTAGGTAGTATGGTTGCTAGTTTGGCAATATATTTTGTAAGATAAAAAACTGAATTATTTATACTAACTCAGTTTTTTCTTTTTTACATCTTTAATTTCTTTTGCTTTATACATACCAAATCCTATGGAGCAATTATCGTTTTTATAAAAAGATTTTTTCTAAATCTGGACAATCAACCAAAAATCCTTCTATTTTTAATTCATTTATTAGTTTGTCTTTATTTACAAAAAACGTTGACTTGGAATTCTAATATTGTCTATCCTATTTTGTGTATATTTATTTTCTTTTTTTTAATATTTTCCAAAATTATAATTTTTTAATTTTCTTTAAAATATCTGTAAATGTCTCCCCAATTATTAACTTCATAAATATATTCACTTTGTGGTAATTTTTTTAAATTAACATCTCTAAAATACAGTGTTTTAATATTATTTTTACTTAGTTGTTCTATTATTTTATAATCATCATCTATCATAACATCAATATTTTCTTGTTTACAAATTTCTAATTTGTTATTTATATTCCAATAATATTTATCAAAAACAATACTATTTTTTTCTAGTATATTAATAGCATCATCTTTAAGTTCATCAAGTAATACTCCTCTAGAAGTTATTACTACTATCTCATACCCTAAGTTTTTAATTTTTTTGTATATTTCTAAAAAACCTGGTTTCAAATTACATTCTTTTGCAGCCTTTAATAAATATTTTTGATTAAATAATTCCTGTTCTTCTTTTGACCAATCATATCTTCCTTGATATTTAGGTTCCTCTTTATCAAACAATTTTCTCCCTTTTAAATCTTCAATAGCAAATATTTCTTCATATACTCTCCACACATTTTCACTATCTATTACAACACCATCTAAGTCTATACCAATTTTCATAAAATTTTTCCATCTCCTAAAATTTTTTCTGTTTTATTTAAATACTCTTGAATTTTATTAAAAGCATTTGATAAATGAAATCCATCGACAAAAATATGACTTACTGTTATATTCAAAGTTAACTCATATTTTCCATCTTTTTCAACATATTTTCCCCAACATATCCTTGGAATACATTGTGATGCTTTATCATTTGGAATTGGATGATTAAATTCTATAAAATCCACCCATGGTACACATGTTATGTAATATTCATTAAAACAGTGTTCTGGATTAAAATTATCTTTTTTTATTTTTGTTTGTTCTTTCGCTTTTTCTATATTTGCAGATGAAATTTTATAAAATTCTATAAAATCATTATGATTTATATGTCTAACGTTTTCAAATACACCAGTTTTTGTCATAACAGTAAAAGCTGGATTGATATCATCAAAAATTACTGGTTTGTCTTCCACTAACCTCATTCTCATTTCATCAATGCTATTTAAAGCTTTTAAAATTATATATAAAAAATCTATAAAAAACGATTCTTTCATTACTTTTGTATATTTTACTAAATTAGTAACATCCATTCTAACATTCATTCCGTAAGTACTATCAGAAAAGTTTTTGAACCATTCATATGTTTTTAATCTATTCCAATTTAATAATTCAACTTCCTTCATTTTAAAATCTGTTCCTTTCCGCTTTACTTGAGACTCGTCTTTAAGGTGTGTACATAGTCTTAAAAACTTGTAATGAATCTATTATTTGTTTTCAGGTTATCACCCTACAATTTTTACAAATTACTAATTTTTTCTTTTACAATCTTACTTACTTCGCTCATATCAGCACGTGTACCAACTATATTAGATACAGCTTTGATAACAGTTCCCATATCTTTCATACTTGTAGGATTAATAATATTGAATTGTTCATCTATTATTTTTAATAATTCTTCATGTGATAATTCTTCTGGTAAATATGTTTTTAGAATATCTATCTCTTTTTGTAAATTATCTGCTAAATCATTTCTACCATATTCTTTATATTCTTCTAATGAAGCATTTCTAACTTTAACTTCTTTTTTTATAACATTTAAAACTTCTTCGTCGGTTAATTCTCTTTTTTTATTGATTTCTTCTTTTTGTAAAGAACTCTTTAGCATACGAAGTACAGATAATTTAAATTTATCTTGTTCTTTCATTGAATTAATTAAATCTTTTTTTATTGTTTCAAACATAATATCACTCTTTCTATATTAAAAAAGTGCTTATAATACTATAACCACTTTAAAAATTTTATCTATTTTTTTTATTCCTTTTACGTGAATTTTTTATCATTTCTTTTTTAGCTTCACGTCTTTTTACTCCTGGTTTTTTATATTCTTTGTGTTTCTTTAGTTCAGAAGGGACTCCGCTTTTAGCAACTTTAATTTTAAATCTTTTTAAAGCATTATCAACATTACCATTTTTTACTTCAACTTTAGTCATTTAACTTTCCCTCCCTTCAATTTCCTTATTTATTATAACAAGAAAAAAGATAAGGTGCAACAATTATATAACTTTTTTTGACATTTTTTTATATTTTAATTATACAATATATTTTATATTATTAAATATTTCTTTATTTTTTAAACTAATATTATTTCTAATATTATATATAACTACTTCTATATTTAAATTATTAAAATACTTATATATATCTTTATTAAATAAATCTTCTAATATTAATATAAAGTTATAATTTTTATAATCTATTATACTATTAAATACATAATTTATTAAACCTAAATTATATTTTAATCCTATTAGATTATCTATATATTTTTTATTAAAACTCATTATATAATATTTGTTTGTATTATTTAATTTTAATATATTATTTAGTTCTTCTTTATCAATACTTTCTTTTAGTTCAATAAATATATTTGTATTATTTATATTTTTTATAATTTCTTTTAGTGTTGGTATTTTACTTTTATATTTTTTGGTACCAAAGTTATATTTTGATACTTCTTTGTATGTCATTTTATTTATATTACCAGTACCATTACTTGTTCTATTTATATATTTATCATGTAATACAACAATAGTATTATCTTTTGTTTTTCTTATATCTAATTCTATTCCTTCATATTCATTGTTAATTGCGTTTTTAAAAGCTTTTAAGGTGTTTTCACCTATATATTCATTAGTAAGTCCTCTATGTGCTATTAAATGCATAAAAAATCACCTAAATAATTATATTCAGGTGTATTAATTAAAAGTCTAGATCTCCTAATTCTAATTTTTTTGTTTTCATTAAATCATCTAAAGCATCATCAACATCTTGTTTAGGTTCTTCTTTCATTTGACGTTTAGTTTCTTCAAGTATTCTTAAAGTATCTGTATTTTCTTTTTCTATATCGCTTTCTTCCATATCATCTAGTAAATCATCTTCATTTATTTCTTTACCATATACGTTATATTTACTTTCTTCTAACATATCTAATTCATTTATATCTTTATTTTCATTTTTTATGTTATTATTTGGTTTATTATTGTTTTTATTGCTCTTATCGTTTTTATTATCTTTATTTTTCTTCTTTTTTTTGAATATAATTAAGAATGTTGTAATAATAATACCTAAACCTAATACTGATAATAGTATTATTAGCCATGTATTATTTTTTTTCTTTTTTACAACTTTTGTTGTTGTAGATTTTTTTTCTTCTTTTTTTACTTCTTTTGTTATTTTTAATGTGTATACTTGTTTATTTTCTCCATCACTACTAGTAATTGTAATAGTAATAGTATTTTCTCCATCTTTTAAATTCTCATTACCTTTAATTTCTACTTTAGCACTTGGATCTTCTGTAATAGTACTTATATCTAATTTATTTAAATCTTTTTCTAATAATCCTGAATAATCATTTGTCATAGGATTAAATGCTGGTGTTAGAACAACATCTTTTATTGTAAGACTTTGTAAATATGCTGAGCTTGTTGTTATTTCTCCTCTATAAATATTTAATTTATATGTTTTATTAGATGATCCATCTTCACTAGTTACATTTAAATTAACTAAGTTAGCACCAGTTTGTAATGTTATTCTTTTTGTATTTGAAACACTACATCCACCATCAGGACAAGTTATTTTAACATCACAATTTTCACAAGTTGGGGTTAAAGTAATTGAATTGATTGTATCTTTAATACCAGTAATTGTATATTCAAATGTATTTGGATCAAATGTTTTATCAAAATTACCTACAGATAAACTTAAATTTGTTAAATTAGCATTATTGCTTTTTGGTTTTTGTGTAGTTGTTTGTCCTGCACTTAATACAATTCCGTCTTTTGCTGTTTTTTCATTTCCATCCATATTTATTTTTAAATTTGATGTTATTTCTTCAAAAGTTGAATTTGTTAAAGTTATGCTTGCAACTTTGATTTTTTCTCCTGCAATATATGTAGTTGGTAAATCCAGATAACAACCACTATTACTACATTCTCCTGACATTGCATCATCTTTTTTTATATCAACTTTTACATTTGTATTTATGTTTACATCAAATTTAATTCTTGTTGCATCTCCTTCTGCCCCTGTATAAATTAGATTATATGAAGCAGTATTATTTTTTACAGATTCATCACTAAGTGTCATTGTAGATGCATGAGTGATGATTGGTAATACAAAACTTGTACTTAGTCCTACTATTAAATATTTTAAATTTCTTTTCAAATTTAACACATCCTTTATTCTAATAACATTTTATCATATATAAAAAAAAATACAAGCTTTTTATTTCTTGTATTTAAAATGAAAAGGTTTTAGTACTTTTTTATTTGTGTCATATACTTTAAAAGTTAGTTTATCTCCATATAAACATTTATATTCTTCTATAATACTTTCTATACTTGATATTCCATAATCTGTTGTTGGGTATCCAGTTATTCTTTTTATTTCTGGATATTGTCTATTAATTTCTTCTTTTGTATCAGGTAAAAACTTATTAAAATTTAATATACTGACATTTTCATTTAATAGATCTTCACAAAATTCATATAATTCTTCATTAGTACAAAACAATGCATTTTCTATTATTGATGCAATTATTTCTATTTTATATTCCTTTTCTACTTTATTATTCATTTTTTCCTCCTTATTTTATATTAATTTTAATAATATTTCATTCATTATATATAATTTATTTGGATTTATAAAAACATATCCATCTTTATAAATTAAGTCTTTATTTTTTAAAAGTGGTTTTATTGGAAACACATCTTGCATATTTACACCATATTTATCAAAAAAGTCTTGTAAATTAATTCCATTTACTTTTCTAAAACCTAACATTAATTCATTTTCTTGTTTTTCTCTTATACCTACTATTTCTTCTTTAAGGACAAAATTATTATCTATATATTTATTTAAATTTTTTGTATTTTCATATCTTATACCATCTATGTATCCACTAGCTCCTAAACCGAATCCATAATATTCTTCATTATTCCAATAATTTAAGTTATGTAATGATTCATTTTCATTTAGTGCAAAATTACTTATTTCGTAATGATGATATTTTTTCTTTTTTAATTTATTTACTATGTAGTAATACATTTCTAATTCTAATTCTTCATCTATTGGTTCTACGTTATTTATACTTAGTTTAGTATATTCTTCTAATATTAAACTATAAGTGCTAATATGATTTGGTTTTAGTTTAAGAATTAAATCTAAATCTTTTTTTAATATTTTTAATGTTTCTCCAGGTATACCATACATTAAATCAATGTTTATATTATTTATACCATTTTTTCTTATCATTTCAACTTTGTTTTGAACGTCGTTATAATCAGAAAATCTTTCCATAAATTTAAGCTTTGATTTATCAAATGATTCTACACCTATACTAATTCTATTAACTTTATTTTCTTTTAATAACTTTATTAAATTTTCATCTATATCATTTACATTACATTCAAAAGTAAATTCTTTTAAATTATTTGTATTAATTTTTTTAATTATATTAAATAATTCTTTTAATTCTAATATATTTAGTGAACTTGGAGTACCTCCACCAATATACAAAGTATCTAATTCTTCTCCGTTATACCTATCTTCTATTTCTTCATATAAGGCTTTAAGATATTTTTTTACGTTTGTTTCGTTATAAAATTGTTTGCAAAAGTCACAGTAAGTACATATTGTATTACAAAAAGGTATATGTATATACATAGATTTCATATTACCACCACACTTATATATTATCATATTAATCATTAATTTAAAAGAAAAAGAGTTAAATAATAACTCTTACAACATCATAACCATATAATTCTAGAATACTTACTACTTTTTTACTTTTAATTCCTTTTTTACAGTAAAAGTAATATTTTTTATTTTTATCTAAATATAAAGAAGGATTATAAAGTAATTTTTCATAAGGATTGTATTCTGTTTCTAAATTTATTAATTCTCCATCATGTGGAAATTCATTTATCTTTATTGTTTTCATACTCTATTATATGAAATAAGGTTAGTTTTATTGATTATAAATATCTTAAATAACTATTAATAACTTGAACTTTAAAATCATCATCTTCTCTATCATTATGTAGTATTTCGTATGAAATTACATTTATTTTATCTTTTAATAATAATTTTTCATCATAATTTAACATATTTATATTCTTTTTTATTAATTCATCTACTAAGTCTATATAATAATCTAATAGTTTATATAATTTATTTTTCTTGATTGAATTCTCATTATATAATCTATCTAATTCTGGTATAACATCAGTAATAGTACTTAGTAAATTTACGTTTAATATGTTATCTTCTAATTTATTTGATATTTTTTCTATATATTTATTTATATAATCATCTCTGTTTATATAAGATAATAAATTTATATAATTTTCAAATAATTCCTCTATATTTGAATTATTTATTTTCTTATTTAAACTATTTTCTAAATTAATTAACCAAATATTTATTGATTTTATTTCACTTTTTAATCTATTTATTATAAAATCATTATTTTGTGTTTCATTTATTAAATCACTAGCAATTTTAGCATCTTTGTCATCAAATTTATTATCATTATTTAAATCTTTAGTTTTTATTTTTTCAAAATTATCATTATTTTTTTCTTGTAATTTTTCAATTTGATTTTTGTAAGTGTCTATTTTATATTTTAAAGTACATATTAAGCTTGTTAGTTCTGTTAAAGATATATTTATTAATATATCATTTATTTTTTTATTTATATAGTTTACTAATGTTTCTACAAGCTTGTCTGTTGGGTCAGTATATAATAATTCTATTTGTATAATTATTAGATTTTCTATTTTGCTATCATCTATTTTATTTTTTAAATAATTAACTATATTATCATCAGCATTCTTATGTAATAAATAGTATTTTACCATTTCTACAACATTATTCATACTAATCCCTCTTATTCTTATTTAATTATAGCAAATATATTTTTAAAAATAAAGAAAAAAGTTATAAAATTTATAACTTAAAATCATTTATGAAATCATCAATTGTCATTTCTTTGATTTCTTCTTTATTTTCTTCTATAGTAGGTTCTATAACTTTTTCATCTATTAAAGTTAATCCATTATTAAGTGAAACATTTTTAATAGTATTTTTTGATATTGTACTACCAGTGCTTATTTCATCCATTATTGGAATATCTGTATTTTTTATTTCATTTATTTCATCACTAATTAGAAGTATACTATCATTTTTGTTTGTAATAAAAGCATTTATTATTTCATAGTTTGTTGATTTTACTTTTTTTATCAATGTACTTCCTCTTTTAGCACGTGATAAACTATTTAGTTCTGTTATTTTTATACGTTTTGCCGTATTTTTATTAGTAAATAGTGTTATATATTCATCAGTAGTATAATATGTTAGGCCTGATATTACTTCATCATCTTTTAAATTTATTCCTTTAACACCACTTGCTTTAGTTCCAGATAATGGTATTTCATTTATATCATAATTTAGATAATATCCAGTTTTTGTGATGATAATATTTTTTTCTTTTGATATTTCTGCAGATACAACTAAATCGTTATCTTTTAATTTCATTGCAGTATATGTTTTACTCGTTCTACTAACAATAAAATCTTGTAATTTAGTTCTTTTTACCATACCATTTTTAGAATATAGTACTATATCAAGATTCTTATTTCCGTCTGTTATTATAAATGATTTTACTACGTTATCATCTGGATGTATACTAACATAATTACTAACATGTTTTCCTAAATCTTTCCATTTTGTACTTAATATTTCATGTATTGGCAAGAATATATAATTTCCCATACTAGTAATTATTAGAAGTTTATTTAAAGTAGTAGTATCAAACATGTCTATTATATAATCACCCGGTTTTAAACCTGTTTCTTCATCACTTGAAGAGTATGATTTTTTGCTTACTTTTTTAAGATATCCATCATGAGTTAATACTACTATAACATTTTCTTTTATAATTAAATCATTGGCGTCTATTTTTATTTCACTCATTGTTTCATTTATTTGTGTTTTTCTTGGAATTGCATATTCTTTTTTTATTGCATTTAATTCTTTTTTTATTACGCTATCTAATTTTTTTGGATTAGATAGTATTTCATTTAGTAATTCTATTGCTTGTCTTAATTTTTCTAATTTTTCTTCTAAAACAACAACATCAAAGTTTGTTAATCTATATAATTGTAAATCTAGGATTGCAGTTGCTTGATCTTGTGTGAAATCAAATTCACTAACTAAGTTATCTCTTGCATCGCCTTTATTTTTACTTTTTCTAATACATGCAATTACTTCATCTAATATACTAAGAGCTTTAACAAGACCTTCTAGTGTATGAATTTCTTTTTTAGCTGTTGCCAAATCAAATTCACTTCTTAGTTTGATAACTTCTCTTTGATGTGCAATATAAGCATCAAGTATAGGTATAATTCCTAATAATTTTGGTCTTCTATTTACAATAGTAACCATATTATAATTATAGTTTGCTTGTAAATCAGTATTTTTTAATAAGTAATTTAGTACTAAGTTTTTATCTGCTCCGCTTTTTAAATCGATAACAATTCTTATATTAGAGTCTTTATCTGATTCATCTCTAACTTCACTTATACCATCTATTTTTTTATCTAGTCTAATATCATCAATTTTTTTTACTAATAGTTGTTTGTTTACTTCGAATGGTATTTCTGATACAACTATTTGTTCTTTACCTTTATTCTTTTCAAATTCACATTTACTTGATACTACAACTTTTCCACGTCCTTTAGTAAATGCTTCTTTAATTCCATCTATTCCTTCAACAATTCCTCCTGTTGGAAAATCTGGCCCTTTTACTATTTCCATTATATCTTCTAGTGTACTATTTGGTTTTTCAATACGTAATATGGTTGCATCAATTATTTCTCCTAAATTGTGTGGTGGTATATTTGTTGCATATCCAGCACTTATTCCAGTTGTTCCATTTACTAAAAGATTTGGAAATTTTGCTGGTAATACAGTTGGTTCCATTAAAGTATCACTATAATTTGGAGCCATCATTACGGTATTTTTATCAATATCACGTAAAAGTTCTTCAGTTATTTTAGCAAGTCTTGTTTCTGTATAACGATATGCTGCTGGACCGTCTCCATCTATTGAACCGTTATTACCATCTATTTCTACAAGAATATGATTTTGTTTCCAGTCTTGACTCATTCTAACCATTGCTTCATATACCGATGAATCTCCATGTGGATGATATTTACCTAATACAATACCAACTGCATTAGCACATTTTTTAAATTGTTTATCATATGTATTATGATCTTTATACATTGCATATATAATTCTTCTTTGAACTGGTTTTAAACCATCTCTAACGTCTGGTATTGCTCTATCTTGTATTATATATTTAGAGTATCTAGCAAAACGTTCTTCCATTATTTCTTCTAAACTATATTCATGTATTTTATTTAATATGTTTTCCATACATTCACATCCTAATATTTATTTTATCAAATTTTGTTTATTTTACAAAGAAAAATTGACAATAATTAGTCAATTTTATCTATTTTATTTAACTACAATATTTACAATACGTTTTTTAATAACGATAGTTTTTATTATTTCTTTACCATCAATATTTCTTTTTACGTTATCGTTATCAAGTGCTAATTTTATCATTTCATCTTCTGTTGTATTATTATTTACTTTAATTGAACCTCTTAATTTGCCATTCACTTGAACCCCTATTTCAATTTCATCATCAACTATTTTTGTCTCATCATATGTAGGCCATGATGAATATGCTATAGTTTCGTTATGTCCTAATTTATTCCATAATTCTTCTGTTATAAATGGTGCTACTGGATTTAATAATTTTAAGAATCCTTCTGCATATTCTTTTGGGAAAATATTTTCTTTATAAACTGCATTTATGAATATCATCATCTGACTTATAGCAGTATTTATACTTAATTTTTCATAGTCTTCAGTAATTTTCTTTATTGTTTGATTATATAGTTTTTCTAATCTATTATTTGATTCATCTTTTATTCTATTTTCTTCTGTATACAATCTCCAAATTCTATCTAAGAATTTTTTTGCTCCTTCTACTCCATTATTATTCCATGGTTTATCTGCTTCTAATGGTCCCATAAACATTTCGTATAATCTTAATGTATCTGCACCGTATTTATCAACTATATCACATGGGTTTATTGAATACTGAGGATATCTTTTACCCATTTTAATTCCATTTGATCCTAATATCATACCTTGATGAACTAATTTTTTAAATGGTTCTTTTACACTAACTAAACCTTTGTCATATAGATAATTGTTCCACATTCTAGAATATAATAAATGTCCTACTGCATGTTCTGGACCGCCAACATATAAGTCTACTGGCATCCAATGTTCAATTAATTTTTTATCAGCAAATGTTTCATTATTTTTAGGATCAATATATCTTAAATAATACCAACTAGATCCAGCTGAACCTGGCATTGTTGATGTTTCTCTTTTTCCTTTTTTACCATCTATTTCTACATTGACCCAATCAGTTGCTGCATCAAGTGGACTTGCTCCTGTTTTTGATGGAGAATAATTAATTAATTCTGGTAAGATTAAAGGAAGGTCTTTATCACTTAATACTCCAATTGTTCCATCTTCATAATGAATAATTGGTATAGGTTCTCCCCAATATCTTTGACGAGCAAAAATCCATTCTCTTAATCTATAATTAATTTTCTTTTTACCAATTTTATTATCCTCTAAATATTTTATCATTTCTTTTATTGATGTTTCTTTATCAAGTCCGTTTAAAAATCCAGAATTAACATGTAAGCCATCTCCTGTATAGGCACATTCATCAATATTACCACCATCAATAACTTCTATTATTGGTATATTGAATTTTTTTGCAAATTCATAATCTCTATCATCATGTGCGGGGACAGCCATAATTGCTCCAGTTCCGTAGCTTGATAAAACATAATCACTTATCCATATTGGAATCTCTTTATTATTTACTGGATTTATTGCGTAAGCACCTGTAAATACTCCAGTTTTTTCTTTATTTAATTCAGTTCTTTCTAAATCAGATTTTGTAACACATAATTCCTTATATTTTTTTACTTCTTCTAATTTATCATTTGTAGTTATTTTATCTACTAATTCATGTTCTGGTGCTAATACACAGTATGTTGCTCCAAACAATGTATCACATCTTGTAGTAAATACAGTAAAGTCAAAATCAGTATCTTTTATTTTGAAAATAACGTGTGCTCCTTCACTTTTTCCTATCCAATTTCTTTGTATTTCTTTTGTTGAATTAGGCCAATCTATCTCATCTAATCCTTTTAATAATTTTTCTGCATATGCTGGTATATCTATAACCCATTGTTTCATATTTTTTCTAACAACTGGATATCCACCACGTTCACTTTTACCATCAATTACTTCGTCATTTGCTAAAACTGTTCCTAATTCTTCACACCAGTTAACTGGCATTTCAATTAATTTTGCTAATCCATCATTATATAAATTTTTAAATATCCATTGAGTCCATTTATAAAAGTCTGGATCACTAGTTGATATTTCTCTATCCCAATCATATGAAAAACCTAACATTTTTAATTGTTTTCTAAATGTATTTATATTTTCTTTTGTAAATATACTTGGATGATTTCCTGTTTTTATTGCATATTGTTCTGCTGGTAATCCAAAAGAGTCAAATCCCATAGGATGTAATACATTAAATCCTTGCATTCTTTTCATTCTTGCTACTACATCTGTTGCTGTATATCCTTCAGGATGTCCAGCATGTAATCCTACACCTGATGGATAAGGAAACATATCTAAAACATAATATTTTGGTTTTGAAAAATCATATATATCTGTTTTAAATATTTTATTTTTCTCCCAATATTCTTGCCATTTCTTTTCTATTTCTTTAAAATTCATAATTATCTATCCTTTCTTGTTATAATTCTTCCTATTATTTCATAAAAACTAAATATTAAACCTAAGAGGACTACAAATCCTAATAACATAGTAATTATATAATTCCATTTAGGTAAACTAACAATAGTAGCTGTTAAACTTATTATTAGTGGATCAATAATAGTAATTACTAATCCAATTTTTTTAGGGTTAAAATCACTATTCTTTAAATTAAATCTTATTTTTAAAAATTCAATTTGCATACTAGATAATATTCTTTTTTTCTTTAAACCTATTATATAAAATAATATTAAATATAATATAAATATTATTACATATGATATTGTAAATAGTATTATTGATTCCATATATCCTCCAAAATAAAAAGATGGTATCCAAAGGACGAATTATATTCGTGGTACCACCTTATTTTATACTCTAAATTTATAAAGGAATTACCCTATTACATCCAAAAGCAAGTTCATAAATATATTATAATTAATTTTCACCAACCATTAACTCTCTTAGTATAATAATATTTATTACTACTCTTTTTTCATTTGCTTAAATCAATTATATAAAAAATTATTATTTTATTCAATAGTATCTTTTATATTTTTTAATGTTTTTGTTAATTTTATTTGAGACATTTCTCTATTTAAATCATTTTCTATTATAAAATTTTTGAATGATTTTAAATTTAATCTCTCTAGTTCTGCTTTATCTTCCTTAGTTGATTTTTTATTTGTTTCATCTTTAAGTATATCTAAAAATTGTTTTAGTTTGATTGCGCTAAAAAAATTCCATTGTGAATAATACATTATGGTACATAGTATACGTAAATTAAATGGATAGTTTTTGTAATAATATTCTTTTTTTCTAACATTGTATAAAGCTTTTAAATATATTGTAGCATCTATACGTCTATTAAATAATTCTTTGAATTTTAAAATAGTTTTTCTATCTTCTTCATTTATATTATAATTTTCTCTAATATTTCCAAATTTTATTATATCTTCTTTAAATATTAAACGTGAAATTGTATTTATACTATTAATTTTAAAACTAGTAGATCTATCTTTATTTAATAAAGTACAATCACATATCTCATTTAAACTATCTTCTTCAAATGCTGTAATGTCTAGAGTTGCATCTATAAAAGTATTTTTAGATAATTCATTAAATTCTTTGTATGTTATTGCAAAACATAGATATCTATTTAAATAATTATCATTTTCAATACTCTTTGAATCAGTAGTAGAATCAAAATAATATAAACCATTAATATTATATTTATCATCTTTTATGTATGCTAAATTAATTGCATGACCACTTCTTTTATTATCTTTAGACATTAAAATATATTCAATACAAGGTATATTTAATTGGTTTAATATTGTTTTATAAATTCTAGAATATCCTAAGCATACTATTTTATTTCCAAGTAATACTTCTGTTAAATCTCTTGATTTTGTTTTATCTTCGTTTATATTTTCAAATTTATATACTCTTTTTCTAACTAAATCATAAGCATACATAGCTTCTTCAAATGGTGATAGATTCATACTTTTAATTTCTTTTACGTAGTCATTTATAATACCCATGCATTTTGTAAATACATTAATATTAACTATAGTATCATTTCCATTTACATGTGAATATATATTATCGTATTCTTTAAAATTATCCATTAATTTTTTATATTCTTCAAGATTAAATTCTAGACGTTGTGGTAATAATATTTTTTTATCTTTTAAATTATTTTTGATAATATATTCTTTAATTTCTTCATAATTTTTTTCTATTTTGATATATTGAGCATTTTTTATAAAATATAATATTTCTTCATCACTATATTTTTTTAATTTTTCAATAATTTTTATTGATTCCTCACACATTTCTTTATCCATATTAGCATTTTCTAAAGCTTCATCTATGGCTTTTCTTATTTCTTCTACATTATTAATGCAACTTTCATATGATTTATTACATAAATTATGTAGAGTTAATATAATTTCATCATCTAAACCGACCATTATATTATAATCATTAAATCCCTCATAAATTTCATCATCATTAATTTCTATAGTAAATTCCATTACAAATTCCCCCTAAAATGTTATTGTATTTTAACACTTTTATATTTTGTTGTCAACAAATGTAAAGTTTTATAAGAAAAAAGCACTATTGTGCTTCATCTTCGTATTTTTTAATCCATCTTCTAACAGTTGCTGGGTAAGTATTATATTTTCTTGCAGTTGGTTTAACGCCTCTTATTTTAGCTTCTTTTACCATTTTTCTTCTTATTTTATCTTTTTCTTCTTTTGTTTTGTTTGCATACATATCATCTTTTTTAACATTATATAATTTATATTCAGTTGACATAAAACACCATCTCCTCGTTAGCATTATAACATATTTAATAAAAAAATAAAGCCACATTTTAACGTAAGCTTTATTTTTTTACTTCTACTTTATTAGAACATTCGTCATCTAATAATTCAGGGTTGTTAAGAATATATTCTAAAACTTTCAATGATTTTACAAAATAATATCCATCTGCAACTCTTTCATCTAAATTAACACCAAATTCACATAGTTTTCTAATCTCTTTTTTACCATCAATAATTACTTCTTCATCTAAAATTTTACCAATAGTTATTAAACCAGAACATATTCCAAAATTTGTAATATTATGATATATTGCATTACAATCTATAGATCCGAGATTAGATACTATAACACTGCTATAATATAGATTATCACTTACTAATTTTGCTGGTAATATTCCTAATTTATCACATAATTTAAGCAAACCAACTACCGGAATTCTAATTATATTGGGTAGTTTAGCTAAAACTGTAATTGCATTATTAGCTCCTTTTTTATTATAATCTTTATGTTTATCTCTAATTTTACTTATTTTTTTATTTATTTTTTCTGATATTGTATTTATATTATCATTATCATCTATTGGTACTAAAACCATAACTTCTTCGCTTTTGTCATCAAAAGACATTTTTGCAACGAATGAAATAACTATTTTATTATGTTCATACACATGTCTTTTTCTTACATAATAGTTTAATTTTGGCCTAGTATAATATACTTTAGCAATAGCTGTCATAAATGCATGAAAAAATGTTATATCTTTGTTTTCTTTTTTCTTTTTTTCCATATATTTAACTAAATTCGTTACATCTATTTTTTGATTTATATAAACATCACTATCACATCTATCTGGTTTTATATCAATCATTATCTGATTTAATCCTGTTATATTTTTTACTCTTCTATCTTTCATCTTTATCACCTAAAAAAATTATATCATATACATAAAAAAAACGATAGAATAAATCTATTGTTTTAGGTTATTTGATTTGGTAATAGTTTTTATATTTTATAAAAAAGAAAGAATTTTATCTTTCTAAAATTTTATATGATTTTCTATTTCCACATAACATATTATTTGCATAATAATTATTATATTTTTCTGTAAATAAAGTACAATGTTCTATCTCTTCTTCAATATGTTGATGTTCTATTAATTTTACTTTTTCTTTATTAATATTATATCCATGATCTCCTATATTCCATTCATCCATATAAACAAATTCTTGTCGTTCTACATTATAAAATCTATGTCTATGTACTGTTGTTATTACTGTACCATCATCAAATATCCAATTATCATATTCTTTATATTTCTTTATTTCATCTCCATCACATTCAACAACAACATCTACATCTAACTCATTAGTAATTGGATTTAAACATATAACTTTATCTCCTACTCTAATATCTCTAATTTTCTTTTTCTTACGTTTCTTTCTACCTTTCTCATCATCTTCTTCAACCTCAATTAGAGTATCTGGAGGAAGGCATACTACACATAATGCATCATTTTCTAATAAAATAATATTATCTTTATTTTGAAAAGTATTATTTATAATTACAGTGTTATTTGGATAAGTTATTCTTCTCTTACCATTAGTAAGGGTTGTTGAATTTTCTTCTGGTTCATATAATCTAACATATCCAATTACTCCCATAGTTCTCTTATAAAATCCATCAAGCGTTGTTGAATTTACATAGCTTAAACAATACTTTTTAAGACTGCTATCCTCATTAACTACATTTTTTAATTCTTCTCCACTTAAAATATGTTTATCATTTTTTAATTCATCAGCATAACTACTATTTAACCAATCATTAATTGTCATGTTTTCATCGACTACTACCGTGTATGGTCCTTTGCAATGACTACTATTTTCTGTATAGCATTCTTCTTTGGTTGGTGAATTAGAATCTATATCCACATACAACTTATATACTTTACTCAATCCATTATTTACAGAAAGAATTTTTTTAGTAATAGAAGATCCATTTATTTCAAGATTCATTATTGCTTGTCTACTTGTATCATTCATTGTAATTGTACTATCTGTAAAAGATTGAGATGATCCTTTATTAATAACTAAGTCTGTATTTAAATTCTTTTCAACTTCTTTATTCCTAATAATAATTTTATGACTATCAGGTTCTATTCCTATAAACTTATAACTTCCATCTTTTATCTCACTTGTT